>NZ_LMFX01000013.1:0-87876 GCF_001426985.1 Caulobacter sp. Root1472
CCGACCGTTCCAGCGCCACCGAGATCTGGGAAAGGGTCATGGCCTGGCCGTGGGCCGCCAGCAGATCGAGGATGTCCAGCCCCTTCTCCAGGGCCGGCGCTGTGTACTTGCGATCCGACATGGCGGGACCTTCGAAACCTGACCTTCCAGCCTCTAGCTTCCGGCTCGCGCTCCGGCAAGCCGGACGAACAGTTCCCGGCGCCCCGGCGTCGAGGTCATTCCACCGTCACCGACTTGGCCAGGTTCCGCGGCTGGTCGACGTCGGCGCCCTTCACCACGGCGACGTGATAGGCCAGGAGCTGGATGGGGGCCGACATCACCAGGGTCGACACCAGCGGATCGCTGGCCGGGGCGGTGACCACCACGCGGGCGCCGGCCGGGGCGTGCCGGGCGCCTTCGGGGTCGGTGATGAACACCACCTGGCCGCCGCGCGCCATCACCTCGCTCATGTTCGAGGCCGACTTCTCGAAATAGCTGTCGTAGGGGGCCAGGATGATGATCGGCGTCTGGTCGTCGACCAGGGCGATCGGACCGTGCTTCAGCTCGCCGGCGGCGTAGCCCTCGGCGTGGATGTAGCTGATCTCCTTCAGTTTCAGCGCGCCTTCCAGGGCCAGGGCCGACATCGGGCCGCGGCCCAGGAACAGCACGTCGCGGGCCTTGGCGATGTCGAAGGCGATCTCCTTGAGGGCGTCCTCCAGGCCGATGGCCTCGGCGATCAGCCGCGGGGCCTCCAGCATCAGCCGGACCATCCGCTGCTCCTCGGCGGCGTCGATCGTCCCGCGCGCCTTGGCGGCGGCGACGGCCAGGGCGATCATCACGCTGACCTGGGCGGTGAAGGCCTTGGTCGAGGCCACGCCGATCTCGGGCCCGCAGTGGATCGGCCAGACCACGTCGACTTCGCGGGCCATGGTCGATTCCTGGGCGTTGACCACCACGGCGCTCTTCATGCCCTTGGCCTTGCAGTAGCGCAGGGCCGCCAGGGTGTCGGCGGTCTCGCCCGACTGCGACATGGCGATAACCAGCGAGCCGGGCCGCAGGGCCGGCTGTCGGTAGCGGAATTCCGAGGCGATCTCGACGTCGACCGGCAGGTCGGCCAGCTGCTCGATCAGGTACTTGCCGATCACCCCGGCGATGTAGGAGGTGCCGCAGGCGACGATCTGGATCCGCTCCAGCGCCTTGAAGTCGACGTCGCCCGGTATGGCGGTGCGGGCGGTCAGGGCGTCGACATAGGCCGAGATCGTCCGCTGGCAGCCTTCCGGTTGGTCGTGGATCTCCTTTTCCATGAAGTGCCGGTAGTTGCCCTTCTCCATCATCACCGCCGAGGCGGGGACCACCTTGACCGGGCGCTGGACGGACGCGCCCGAGGCGTCGAAGATCCTGGCGCTGTCGTGGTCGATGGCCACGTAGTCGCCCTCCTCCAGATAGATCACCCGGTTGGTGAACGGGCCGACGGCCAGGGCGTCCGAGCCCAGGAACATCTCGCCCTGGCCCTCGCCGACCACCAGGGGACTTCCACGACGCGCCCCCAGGACCAGATTGTCGGCGCCCTCGATCAGCACCGCCAGGGCGTAGGCCCCGGTCAGGCGGTCGAGCGTGGCCTTGAACGCCTCCAGCGGCGCCAGGCCCGTGGCCAGCTCGGCGTCGATCAGCTGGGCGATGACCTCGGTGTCGGTGTCGCTCTCGAACGTGCGGCCGGCCGCCTTCAGCTCGGCCTTCAGCTCGGCGAAGTTCTCGATGATGCCGTTGTGCACCAGGGTGACGCGGCCGGCGGTGTGGGGGTGGGCGTTGGTGACGGTGGGCGCGCCATGGGTGGCCCAGCGGACGTGGCCGATGCCGTTGCGGGCGACCAGGGGCTGTTCGGCCAGCACGGCCTCCAGGTTCCTGATCTTGCCTTGGGCTCGCCGGCGCTCGACCCTGCCGCCCCCTGGGCCGTCCACGACCGCCGCGACGCCGGCCGAGTCGTAGCCGCGATATTCGAGCCGCTTGAGGCTGTCGACCAGGCGCCCGGCGACGGGTTCTTTTCCGACGATGCCGATGATGCCGCACATGGGCCATGATCCTTTGTAGAACGCCGCGCCTGGGACTATTGCTACGATGCGGGTTATTTCGCGCTGGGCCTTTAGCATTCGTGCAGATCCAGCCCTCATAAATCTGCATTTCGGATCATTACGCCGTCCGACCTAGATCTAACCGAGACCAGACCATGAGCAAGCGCGCCTATTTCGGCACCGACGGCATCCGCGGCCAGGCCAACAAGCATCCGATGACCGCGGAGGTCGCCCTGCGGGTCGGCCTGGCGGCCGGCAAGCTGTTCCGCTCGCAGGACGACCGCCGCCACCTGGTGGTGATCGGCAAGGACACCCGCCTGTCGGGCTACATGATCGAGCCGGCCCTGGTCGCCGGCTTCGCCAGCGTCGGCATGGACGTGCGGCTGTTCGGACCGCTGCCCACCCCGGCCGTGGCGATGATGACCCGCTCGATGCGGGCCGACCTGGGCGTGATGATCAGCGCCAGCCACAACGACTTCGCCGACAACGGCATCAAGCTGTTCGGCCCCGATGGCTACAAGCTGTCGGACGAGCAGGAGCTGAAGATCGAGGTCCTGATGGACGAGGGCCTGCAGGAAGGCCTGGCGCCGCCGCGCGGCCTGGGCCGGGTCAAGCGCATCGACGACGCCCAGGCCCGCTATGTCGAGATCGTCAAGGCCACCTTCCCGCGCCACCTGTCGCTGTCGGGCCTGAGGGTGGTGATCGACTGCGCCCATGGCGCGGCCTATCGCGTGGCCCCCACCGCCCTCTACGAGCTGGGCGCCGAGGTGATCGAGGTCGGGGTCACCCCTGACGGGACCAACATCAACGCCGAATGCGGCTCCACCCACCCCGAAGCCATGGCCAAGCTGGTGCGGGAATACCGGGCCGACATCGGCGTGGCCCTGGACGGCGACGCTGACCGGCTGGTGATCTGCGACGAGAAGGGCGTGGTGGTCGACGGCGACCAGATCATGGCCATCATCGCCCTGGCCCTGGCCAAGGCCGGCAAGCTGAAGTCGGGCGGCGTGGTCGCCACTGTCATGTCCAATCTCGGCCTCGAGCGGCTGATGACCGACAACGGCCTGAAGCTGGAGCGCACCAGCGTCGGCGACCGCTATGTGATGGCCCGCATGCGCGAGGGCGGCTTCAATATCGGCGGCGAGCAGTCGGGCCACGTGATCCTGTCGGACTTCTCGACCACCGGCGACGGCCTGATCGCGGCCCTGCAGGTCATGGCGGTGATGATCCAGACCGGGCAGCCGATGAGCGCCCTGGGCCGCCAGTTCGAGCCGGTGCCGCAGCTGCTAGAAAACGTCCGCTTCGCCGGCGGCAAGCCGCTGGAGCACAAGACCGTCAAGGAGGCCATCGCCGACGGCGAGGCCCAGCTGAACGGCGCGGGCCGCATCGTGGTCCGCCCGTCCGGCACCGAGCCCCTGATCCGCATCATGGCCGAGGGCGACGACCCGGCGCTGGTCAAGAAGGTGGTCCGGTCGATCGTCTCGGCGGTGAAGGCGGTTTAGTCGCAGAACCTGCGGCCCCGGGGGGCGAAACCTCGTCCTTCGACAAGCTCAGGATGAGGTTTTCCAGCGCCGGCGCCGAAACGATCCTCATCCTGAACCTGTCGAAGGACCAGGATCACGCAGGGGGTTCGACGCCGTTATCTGAGTCCCGAAACGCACTGCGCCCCGAGGGTGGACCCTCGGGGCGCGCGCGGACCTGAGCTGGCGGGCGGCGTCAGGCAGCCGTCTTCCAGTTCGGTTCCAGCACCACGTGCGGCGGGCAGGGCGCGATCTGGCCGTGCGGCAGGCCGCGCAGTTCGTTGGCGAAGCCGTGGTTGACGTCGCGGTGGTGGGCCTCGTCGGCGCGCACCACCTCGACCACGTCGCGCAGGGTCGCGCCGGCTGGCAGGTTCCAGTAGTCCAGCGCGATCTGCGGCGCGGCCACGTTCTCGGACCGGCCTTCGTCGATCTCGGTCAGGTAGTGGGTGTAGCTGATCACCGCTTCTTCCTCGAAATAGCCGACCACGCGGTGGGCGGTCTTGGAGGAGACGAGATAGAGGCCGAAGAAGAACAGGTAGAACACCCACTGGGCGGCCACGACCACGAAGCGTTCGAACATCGTCGGCTTGGCCACCTGGATGAAGGTCATCAGGTGCATCCGCTCGTTTTCGGCCTCGTCCATCAGGGTCTTGATCCAGCCCCGGTCGTCCTCCATCCGGCGCAGGCACTTCAGGTGGTTCAGCGTCGCGCCGACCATGCCAGGCACGGCCGCCACGGTTTCCAGGACCACGGCCCGGTGGCCGTAGCGCTTGGCGAAGAAGGTGTCGGCGAAGAAGCGCAGCAGCTTGACGAAGCCGTAGGCGACGCGGTCCGAGGCGCCGGTGGGCTTGTGGTGGACGGTCAGGTCAATGGCTGGGCTGGTCATGGCGGTTATCCCCGGTTCGGCCCGTGTCGGACCGTTCATGACGCCGTGATACGCCCGCGCCGTCCGCCGCGAAATTCGGGAGCGCCCCCTAACGGACGCTCCCTAAGGGAGGCTACGTATCCCCGTTCGCCGAGGCTTGAAGGCGCCGAAAAAGACCCCCTCGCCCTTTCGGGAGAGGGGGCGGGAGAGGTCTAGTCGCCGTCCACGCCCTCGACGACGGCGCGCAGGTAGTCGACGTGGCGGCGGAAGGCCTTGCGGCCGGCGGGGGTCAGGGCCACGCGGGTGCGGGGCTTCTTGCCGACGAAGTCCTTGGCGATCGCCACGTAGCCGGCCTTTTCCAGGGAGGTCAGGTGGCTGCCCAGGTTGCCGTCGGTGGCCTGGGTCACGGCCTTGAGGCGCGAGAACTCCACCGGGTCGGCGTCGCGCTCGGCGTGCAGCGCGGCCATGATCTTCAGCCGCAGGGGCTGATGGATCAGTTCGTCGAGTTCGGCCATGCTCACGCCCTCCGCAGCCACAGGCCGCCCACGAACAGCCCGCCGCCGCCGACCGCCGCCATCCAGAAGGCCAGCCACGGCTGGAAAAAGAAGAAGCCGACCAGGCTGGCGACGAAGATCGCCGCGCCGATCCACAGGTAGCGAGGGGCGAAGGCGATGCCGGCGCCGGCGTAGACCAGGCCGGTCATCAGCCCCGGATAGACGATGGCCGGTTCGACCGACGTGGGTCGGAAAACCACATAGGTGGCCGCCATGAAGGCCATGATCGCCACGATGGCGGCCCCGACCTTCCAGCCCTGGCCCGCCTTGGCCGCGGCCTTGTCGCCGCGGCGGCCGAGCAGGAGGCTCGCCGCGATGCCGATCGCGTCCAATATCAGCCAGGCCAGGCCCCAGCGTTCGGGCGGCAGCACGCCCATGGCGGTGTAGCCCGCCGCCCAGACGACGCCCCAGACCATCAGGATCGGCCCGCTGACCTGGTAGGTCTTCAGCAATCGGCCGCGGCCGGTCGTGCTCTCGATATCGGCCAGCGCGGACGCCGCCTCGGTCTTGGAAATGCCCATCGCACCCTCCTCTGCAAGTTCGCGCCCAGAGCGCTCTGTGATGCAGAGTTATCATGCGTTGATGCTCTGTCAAGCAGAGTGTTCTGCCGACAAGGCCGATGGGGAAGCGCGCCGATCCCGGACCGACGCGTGAACTCGGCGCTTCCGGCGGTTCCGGGTCTTCGCTACGCCCGGGATGACAACCGTTTGGAACGACGCGCTTAGGCGAAGATCTCGGCCTGGTTCTCGACCGGTCGATACGGCCGCCCGAACAGAGCCCAGTTCATCTTGCGCCAGTGTGGCAGGGTGCAAGCAAGGTAGGCGACCAAGGGAATGATGACCGCGAATGGCCCGAAGATCGGATAGCGGTCCGTCCAGTGGGGATTGGTCGCGTACTGGACGGCGATGTTGCCCAATACCATCACGATCTGAACGATGACCGGCCAGCGGCTCATTCTGACAAGACCCACGATCTGGAAGGTCACGAGAAGCACCGCCAGAAGAAAGTCCGACCAAGGCTGAGCCAGCGGCTTTCCGAGCAAGAGCGCCAAGAGGGAGGCGGCATGCCCGGCCAACAGCAAGCTCAGGATTCCGACCACGATCCAGATCGACAACGGCGTGCGGTGCGGTCGCGTCCTCACCCGATCTTCGGCGCCTTCAGCCGGCGCTTGTTGACGTGCGCCGCCGGGGCCGGGGCCTCGACCTCCTCGGGATACTCGCCCTTGAAGTAGAAGCGCTGCCACGCCTCCTTCATCGCCTCGGGCTCGCGCTTGAAGATCCGGGCGTTGAACTCGCCGCGCTTGGCGGCCCAGGTGTCGTACTGCTTGCGCAGGTCCGGATTGGAGTTCATCGACCGGATCACCGGCTGCACCTGCTCCAGCGGCTTGTCCTGGATCATCATGAAGAAGCAGAACGGCTCGCCCTTCTCGAAGCGCACCGTGCCGGGGCGGGTGAAGATCCAGTTCATCGTGAAGGGGAAGGGCAGCCAGTCGGTCTCGACCAGCCCCGCCAGCGGCTGGACGCCGTCCTTGACGTGGTTCGGCGGGCCCATGGTCCAGATCGACCAGCCCGGCGGGGTGCGGAACAGGTAGCCGGTGTGGAAGGTGATGGTCCCGCGCGAGAAGTGCGACTTGACGAAGTCGTCGAAGCCCGGATGCGGGTGGTCGGAGCGGAAGGTGATGCAGTTCTGGTGCGCCCCGCCGTCCCAGGTCGCCGTGAAGCCGACCGGGCACAGGATCTCCCAGCCGGTGGTGTTGGCCATGGTCAGGGGCAGGCAGCGATAGGGATGGCGGTCGGCGAAATGGTCCATCCAGGCCCGCTGGGGTCGTCCCGGCACGATCTCCGGCGGGCGGGCCTCGGTGGGATAGCACTCCAGTTCCATGCCGGCTCTCTTCTTCCCTAGCTGGTCTTGCGTCTGGTCTAGCCGGCGCGGGCTCGGCTAGGAAGTCCCCCCATGAAGACCTCGATGAAGACCCGCGCCGACCTGTTGTCTTTCCTCGACGCCCACGGCGTCGCTCACGCCACCCTCGACCATCCGCCGGTGTTCCGCGTGGAGGAGGGGCTGGAGATCAAGGCGGCCCTGCCCGGCGGCCATACCAAGAACCTGTTCCTCAAGGACGCCAAGGGCCAGCTGTGGCTGATCTCGGCGCTGGGCGAGACGGCGATCGACCTGAAGCGCCTGCACACGGTGATCGGCTCGGGCCGGCTGTCGTTCGGCAACGCGGACCTGATGCTGGAAACCCTTGGGGTCACGCCGGGCTCGGTCACCGCCTTCGGCCTGATCAACGACACCGACCATCGCGTGCGCTTCGTGCTCGACGCGGCGCTTGCCAAGGCCGACCCGGTCAACTTCCATCCTCTGTCCAACGACGCCACCACGGCCGTGTCGCAGGCGGGCTTCCGTCGGTTCCTGGCGGCCCTGGGGGTCACGCCGATGATCGTCGATTTCGCGGCCATGGCGGTCGTTCATTAAGCCGATCGACCGATTGCGAACCGCGCCCCGAGAGACCATCTTGGCCGCCGGGAGGGGACGCCTGCGTCCCGCCCCCGCCGATCCATTCGGCGCCCCATGCGTTCAAGACCCGCGTATTAGAGAGACCCCATGGCCCTGATCGGCGAAAAACCCGCTCCCATCCAAGCCGGCGGCCCCAATGGGCAAGGGGGGGGCAAGAGCCCGCACATCAAGGACGGCACGGACGCCAGCTTCATGGCCGACGTGATCGAGGCCTCCAAGACCCAGCCGGTGATCGTCGACTTCTGGGCCACATGGTGCGGCCCGTGCCGCCAGCTGACCCCGGCCCTGGAAAAGGCGGTCAACGCCGCCGGCGGCGCGGTCAAGCTGGTCAAGATCGACGTCGACAAGAACCCCGGCTATTCGGGCCAGCTGCGCGTGCAGTCGATCCCCACCGTCTACGCCTTCGTCAACGGCCAGCCGGTCGACGGTTTCCAGGGCGCGCTGCCCGAGAGCCAGGTCAAGGCGTTCATCGACCGCCTGGCCGGGCCGCCGGCCGAGAGCGACGTCGACGCCCTGCTGGCCATGGCCAAGGAGTCGCTGGACCTCGGCGACCTGGGCGGCGCGGCCCAGGCCTTCGCCCAGGTGCTGCAGATGGATCCGGCCAACGTCAAGGCCATCGGCGGCCTGGCCCGCTGCTACCTGGCCGGCGGCGACCTGGAGGGCGCCCGCGAGGTGGCCGCCACGGCTCCGGCCGGCGCCAAGGACCCGGACCTGGAAAGCGTTCGCGCCGCCCTGGCCCTGGCCGAGGACGCCCCGTCCGAGACCGCGCCGTTCGAAAAGCGCCTGGCCGCCAACCCCGACGACCACGAGGCCCGCTTCGAACTGGCCAAGGCCCTGGCCGGCGCCGGCCAGCTTCAGGCCGCTTCCGACCATCTTCTGACCATCATCGAACGCGACCGTGCCTGGAACGACGAGGCGGCCCGCAAGCAGCTGCTGACCGTGTTCGAGGCCGCCGGCTACGCGTCGGAAGTCGCCAAGGCCGGCCGCAAGCGGCTGTCATCGATCCTGTTCAGCTAGGCCAGGTTGGCCGGATAAGGGAGCGTCGCATGCCAGGATCCTATCGAAGGGCGGACGACCTGCCGCTGGTGATCCCGGTGTTCCCGCTGGACGGCGCCCTGCTGCTGCCGGGCGGGCAGCTGCCGCTGAACATCTTCGAGCCGCGCTATCTGAACATGTTCGACGACGCCATGTCGGGCGAGCGGATCATCGGCATGGTCCAGACCCGCCCGGGCGGCGACGTCGAGCGGCCCAACCTGGCGCCCGTCGGCTGCGCGGGCCGGGTGACCAGCTTCGCCGAGACCAGCGACGGCCGCTACCTGGTCACCCTGACCGGGGTCTGCCGCTTCCGGGTCGGCGACGAGCTGCCGGCCCGCGGGCCCTATCGCCAGGTGCGCGCCGACTTCACGGCGTTCGAGGCCGACCTGCGCGAAGGGGCGCCCGACAGCGCCACGGCCGGTGATCCGTCGTCCCTGCTGGACGCCCTGCGCCGCTATCTGGACCACCGCGGCCTGGCCATCGACTGGAGCAGCGCCGAGGCCGCGCCGTCCGACGCCCTGATCAACAGCCTGGCCATGGCCCTGCCGTTCGAGCCGGTCGAGAAACAGGCCCTGCTCGAGGCCCCGACCCTGGCCGAGCGCCGCGACACCCTGGTGGCCCTGCTGGAGATCGACGCGGCGGCCGGCGACGACGAAGACCCGACGATGATCCAATAGGCGGTCTTGCGTCCTTCGAGGCTCGCCTTCGGCTCGCACCTCAGGATGAGGAACTCGCAGCCACGACGCGCCTCATCCTGAGGCGCCCGTGCAGCGGGCCTCGAAGGACGCAAGACGTTTGCCGCCGGTGAAAAACCGCCTACAACACGCCCCATGACCGCCGCTCCGCCGCCTCCGCCCGCCGATCTCGACCCGCGCCTTCTGGAGGTGCTGGTCTGTCCGGTCAGCCGCGCGCCGCTGTTCTACGACCGCGCCCGCGGCGAGCTGATCAGCAACGCGGCCAAGCTGGCCTATCCGATCCGCGACGGCGTGCCGATCATGCTGCCCGAGGAAGCCCGCAGCCTGGAAGAGTAGCGGACGCGCTGTAGGTCCTCCCCCTGTGGGGGAGGTGTCGGCGCAGCCGACGGAGGGGGGAGTGATCCCGCCTCGCCAAGGCTCCCCCACCGATCGCTTCGCGATCGCCTCCCCCCACAGGAGGAGGAACGCTAAAGCGCCACGCCTCGCAGCAGCTTAGGCAGGTCGCCCACCCCGCCGCCGGCCTCGTGCATGAAGAACCGGCGGGCCGGGGCGATGCGGTTGACCGCCGCCATGCCGACGCCGCGCGCCAGGCGCAGCAACGGGTTGTCGTTGGAGAACAGGCGCACGAAGCCGTCGAAGGCCAGGGCGTTGCTGACATTGTCGAACCGCCGCCAGCGGGCGTAGCGCTCCAGCGTCGCCTCGGCGCCGATGTCCTCGCCATTGCGCAGGGCCTCGGCCACCACCTCGGCCAGGGCCGCGGCGTCCTTCAGGCCCAGGTTCAGGCCCTGGCCGGCGATCGGGTGCACGCCGTGGGCGGCGTCGCCGATCAGGGCCAGGCGCGGGGCGACCAGCCGCTCGGCCAGCGACAGCGACAGCGGGTAGACGAAGGTCGGGCCGGCCATCTCGACCCCGCCCAGGAACTCGCCGAACCGCCGCATCAAGTGGGCGTGGAAGGCTTCGGGCGAAGCGCCGCGCAGGGCTTCGGCCCGGTCGGTGCTCTCGGTCCAGACCAGGCTGGCGCGATTGTCCGTCAGCGGAAGAATGGCGAACGGGCCGCTGGGCAGGAAATATTCGTGGGCCACGCCCTGGTGCGGATGCTCCATGCGGACGGTGGCCACGACGCCGCTCTGGCCGTAGCTCCAGCCGATGTCGCCGATGCCGGCGGCCTTGCGCAGCACGCCGTTGCGGCCCTCGGCGCTGACCACTAGCGGGGCGCTGAGGGCCCGGCCGTCGGTCAGGGTCAGGGTCGCGCCGGCCGGGGTGACCTCCAGCGCCTTGGCGGCCGCCGGGGCCAGCACGGTAATGCCCTTGTCGAGCACCGTCCGGGCCAGGGCGGCGCGGATCTGGCGGTTCTCGATCAGGTAGCCCAGGGGCTCGCCCTCGGAACGGTCGGCGATCTCGCCGCTGTCGAAGCGCAGGAAGAACGGCGAAGGTCCGCCCGTGCTCGGTCCGGGGGTCTTGCCGTCGGTGACCAGGATCTGCTCGATGCGCTGGGCGTGGGGCGCCAGGGCCGCGCCGGCCCCGATCGCCCGCCACTGGCGGAACGACGAATAGGCGATGGCCGACGAGCGGCCGTCGAAGCTTTCCGCCAACTGGGCGTCGAACGGCTGGGGATCGACCAGCAGGGCCTTGACCCCCGCCGAGGCCAGGGCGAGCGCCAGGGTGGTCCCGGCCATGCCGGCTCCGGCGATGATGACGTCGGCGTCGTGGTCGCGCATGGGCGGATATGGCGCGCACGGGGCGGTGGTGTCTAGGGGTGGTTCTCGCAACCGATCTTCCCCTCCCCCTTGTGGGGAGGGTGGTCCGCGTAGCGGGTCGGGTGGGGGATCGGTGCAGGGTGCTGGACGGTGCTGGACCTGCTGACTCAGCAGGCCCCACCCGACCCTGGCGCCGCCAGGGCCACCCTCCCCATAAAGGGGAGGGAAGGGTTCTATGCTCGGCGCTCAGCCAACAAAGTCTAGCGATTTCAACGTCCTGAACTTTCTCGACCTAACTTATCCTCACCCCTCCAGCCCGCCCGTATCCTGTACCCACCTCGTTGCATGGAAAGGGCGCATGGCCAGCGACCGATGCGGCGGCGGGGGGCGATCGAGCGGGACTGGGCTGGAGGGGGTTACTCCAGCGTGTCCGGGGCCTTCCATCGTTGGGNGGCGCATGGCCAGCGACCGATGCGGCGGCGGGGGGCGATCGAGCGGGACTGGGCTGGAGGGGGTTACTCCAGCGTGTCCGGGGCCTTCCATCGTTGGGGAGCCCGCCCGTCGTCGGCGTCGAACGGGGATAAAGCGCGAGTATGCCCATAGGCCCGCGCCCCCGGCGTCCGGTTTCTCCCSAAAGGGATCGAGACCGGGTCCGGCTAAGCCTCAACAGGGCTGCCCACCGGACGCTGGCGGAAAACGCATCGCGCGGAGCGATCGGCTTTGTCGAAACGGTATTTATCAAAGAACTCCGGACGATGTCCGGCGCTCCGCGTCCCTTTCCATCAGCTCAGCGAGAGATCGCGTGAGGAAGCAAAGTCGTGTCCGCCAACACTCGCCCCCACCTGACCGCTGCGCGGTCTGTCCGCCCCCGGAGGGGGCGGAGCCGCTTGCGCCTAGGGCAGCGGCCGCGGCTTGCGGTCCTCGCCGATGGCCACGAAGGTGAACACCCCTTGCGTCACCTTGTGGGCCTGCTCGCCGTCGCGGCGGCGGCGCCAGGCCTCGACCTCGACCTTCAGCGAGGTGCGGCCCACATGGACCACCTTGGCGAACAGGCTGACCTCGTCGCCGACGAACACCGGGCTGAGGAAGGTCATGCCATCGACGGCGATGGTCGCGCAGCGGCCCGCCGCGCGGTGGAAGGCGATCGAGGCCGCCGCCAGGTCCATCTGCGACAGCAGCCAGCCGCCGAAGATGTCGCCCTCGGGATTGGTGTCGGACGGCATGGCGATGGCCCGCAGCACCGGCGGCTCGTGCGGCCACTCGGCGGCCTCCCAGGCCTTGGCCAGGGATTCGGCGCGCTGCAGCGCGGGGATGATGTCGGTCATCGCGGCGGTGGCCTAGTGGCCGCCGGAGCCTTCGTAGACCCCCGGGGCCAGCTGCTCGTCCTCGTCGTGGCCGGCGGCGGTCGAGGCCACGAAGCGGCGGTCGCAATAGGGGCAGTCGACGAAGCCGGCCGCGCCCATCTCCAGCCAGACGCGCGGATGGCCCAGGGCGCCGCCGACGCCGTCGCAGGCGATGCGGTGGGAGCGGACCATCACGGTTTCCGGGGCGGGACCAGCGCCGACGTCGACGACCGTGGGCTCCATGGCGGTGGGAGCGGTGGACTTGGCCTTGCGCGCCATGTTCGTGAAACCCTTGAAAATCAGACGCGGCCTTGGCGTGGCGGCGATGCAGGCATACCTATGCGACCCATCGCGCCGTCGTCAATTGAAGGCGCGCCCCTTCGTTTCCCAATACCGCTGCAAAGCGGCGCATCTGGACGCTCCATGGACCTGCCCGCCTACGCGATCGAAGCCGAAGGCCTGTTCAAGACCTATCCCGCCACCAAGACCGCGCCGGAAAAGCGGGCCCTGAACGGCATCGACCTGAAGGTGCCGCGCGGCTCGATCTTCGGGCTGCTGGGGCCGAACGGCGCGGGCAAGTCGACCTTCATCAACATCCTGGCCGGCCTGACCCGCAAGAGCTCGGGCAAGGTGCGGATCTGGGGCCGCGACATCGACGAGCGGCCGCGCGACGCCCGCGCCGCCATCGGCGTGGTGCCCCAGGAGCTGGCCGCCGACGTGTTCTTCACCCCGCGCGAGTCGCTGGAGGTGCAGGCCGGCTTCTACGGCGTGCCCAAGAACGAGCGCCGCACCGACGAGCTGCTCAACGCCCTGGGCCTGGGCGACAAGGCCAACGCCTATGTCCGCCAGCTATCGGGCGGCATGAAGCGCCGGCTGATGGTGGCCAAGGCCATGGTCCACCAGCCGCCGGTGCTGATCCTCGACGAGCCCACCGCCGGGGTCGACGTCGAGCTGCGCCGCCAGCTCTGGCAATATGTGACCGGCCTCAACCAGCTGGGCGTGACCATCGTCCTGACCACCCACTATCTGGAAGAGGCCCAGGAGCTGTGCGACCAGATCGCCATCGTCAACCGCGGCGAAGTGGTGGTCTGCGAGCCGACCGGAACCCTGCTGCGCCGGATGGACAGCCGCAACGTGGTGGTCACGCCCGAAGAGCCCGTCACCGTCGCCCCGCTGCTGCCGGGTTTCGAGACCCGGCTGCGCGGGGCCGGGGCCTTCTCGGTCTCGTACCGCACCGGCCAGTCCAGCGTCGAACAGGTGCTGGCGGCGGTCCGCGCCGAGGGGCTGAAGATCAAGGACATCGCCACCGAGGACCCGGACCTGGAGGACGTGTTCGTGTCGCTGACCTACGGCGATCCTAACGCGAAGGACCCGCTGAAGACCTGAACTTGCCTAAAAGGCCCTCCCCCTGTGGGGGAGGCGGCCCGAATGGGCCGGTGGGGGGATAGGGCAGGCGGTGGATCACTCCCCCCTCCGTCGGCTTCGCCGACACCTCCCCCACAGGGGGAGGAATTAAGGCAGCGCCTTGACGAACGCCCGGACCACCGTCGCCGAGTTCTCGGCCGCGAACTTCAGGAACACCGGGAACTGGTTGCCGGCCGGATCGCCGCCGGCCAGGTCCGACAGGCTGCGGAAGGCGATGAACGGCGTGCGGTTGACATAGGCCACCTGGGCGACGGCGGCGCTTTCCATGTCCAGCACCCGGGCCCCGAACACATCGTGGGCGTATTGCCGGAAGGCGGCGTTGTCGACGAATACCGGCTCCGAGCCGCCCACCCCGCCGACCACCACCTTGGGCGGCTTGGCCAGGCACTGGTCGGCGGCGCAGCGCTTCAAGGTCAGGCCCGCGACGCTGCGGCGGGCCAGGTCCAGCAGGGCCGGATCGACCGGAAAGTCCTTCAAGTCCTCGGGCTTGCCGTCGTCGCGGGCCACGGTCACGGCGCGCGGATACATCATGCCGAAGTTCGTCCGGCCGTCGGTCAGGCCCGGCGTCGGGGCGAAGCCGCCGGGAACCTCGCGGGCATAGGCCATCTCCGACGACTGCACCCAGCGCTCGGGGGCGACCACGTCGCCGACCTCCAGGGCCGGGTCGGCCCCGCCGGCCACGCCCGAAAAGACGATCCGCTCGATCCTGAACCGGTCCAGGGCCCCCTGGGTGGTCATGGCGGCGTTGACCATGCTGATCCCGCTGAGGAACAGCACCACCGGCTTGCCCTCCAGGATCCCGGTGACAAACCGGGTCCCGGCGGCGGCGTATTCGCGCTTGTCGACCGTCGCCGCCTCCAGGGCCGCCAGTTCCGGCGGGAACGCGCTGATCACCGCCGTGCGCGGGGCGGGATCCAGAGGCTCGGCGGCGTGGGCGGAAAGGGGCGCGCTGGCCAGCAGCAGGGTCAGGAGGAGGCGCATGGCGGCTTTCGGGGCGGCTTCGGGTGAAGGCGATTCGCCGGCCACCCTAGCCGCCGCGCTGGCCAGGAGGCGAGGCCTCCCGCGCCGCCGAGCCAAGGATCGGGCGCCGACGCCTCGCGGGCGGGCAGCGCAGGGCGGGGCAGACCATCCCGACGATCCCCGATTGCGTCGCGGGCCGCATCGGTGGAGGTTCACCGCCGGATTTCAGGTGGGGCTTGTATGCGTAATTTGTGGTTTCGGATCGTCCTGGCGCTGACGCTCGCCCTGGGCCTCGGCCTCGCCGGCGCCCAGGCGGCGTCCCCGTCCGGCAAGCGCCTGCCGGTCAAGGTGGTGATCGTCACCACCTTCGAGATCGGGGCCGACACCGGCGACATGGCCGGCGAGTTCCAGCCCTGGGTCGAGGGCTGGCCGCTGAAGCACGAGATCGCCATCCCCGGCGTCCGTCACGTGGCCCGCTATTCCGACGACGGCGTGCTGGCCATCGTCAGCGACATGCGCGGCCGGACGCGGGAAAGCGTGGCGGCCCTGATCCTGTCGGACCAGTTCGACCTGACCCAGGCCTACTGGATCGTCAGCGGCATCGCCGGCGTCGACCCCGCCGTCGCCTCGGTCGGCAGCGCCGCCTGGGCCCGCTACGTGGTCGACGCCGACCCGATCTACGAGCTCGACGAGCGCGACATGCCGGCCGACTGGCCCCACGGCCTCTATTCCAACGACGCCGAACGCCCCAATGTGAAGGGCAAGGCCGAGGGCTCCAGCGCCATGGTCTGGACCCTGGACAAGGGCCTGGTCGACTGGGCCTACGGCCTGACCCGCGAGGTCGGCCTGCCCGACTCTCCGGGCCTGCAGGCCCTGCGCGCGCCGTATGTCGGCGATCCCGAGGGCCAGAAGCCGCCGTTCGTGCTGCAGGGCGACGCCCTGGGCACGGTGCGCTTCTGGCACGGCGCGCATCGCACCCAGTGGGCCCACGACTGGGTGAAGCTCTGGACCGACGGAGCCGGAACCTTCACCATGACCGACTGCGAAGACCAGGGGATCCTCGACGTGCTCGACGCCCACGCCGCGTCCGGAAGGATCGACCGTCGCCGGGTGCTGGTGCTGCGCACCGGCAGCAACTATTCGCGCGGTCCGCTGGGCCAGGCCAGCCTGCCGCACGTGTTCCACGGCGAAGGCCTGAAGGCCGGGTTCGACGCCACCTTCCTCGTCGGCGGCGTGGTCGCCCGCGAGCTCGTCGGCCACTGGGACCGCTACGCGACCACCCTTCCCACCGCCACCCCGACCGGCCGGAGCCGCTAAGCCATGCTCGAACGCCTCTTCGGCCTCAAGGCCCAGGGAACCAACGTCCGCACCGAGGTGCTGGCCGGCGTCACCACCTTCATGACCATGGCCTATATCGTGGTGGTCAATCCGGCGATCCTGGGCGAGGCCGGCATGCCGGTGGCCGCCGTGGCCGCCGCCACCTGCCTGGCGGCCGGCTTCGGCTCGATCCTGATGGGGCTGATCGCCAACTACCCGCTGGCCCTCGCCCCGGGCATGGGGCTGAACGCCTATTTCACCTACACCGTGGTCAAGGGCATGGGCGTGCCGTGGGAGACCGCCCTGGGCTGCGTGTTCCTGTCGGGCGTGGCCTTCCTGGTCCTGACCCTGGTCGGGGTGCGCCAGATGATCGTCGCGGCCATCCCCAAGCCGCTGTTCTCGGCGGTCGCCGCCGGGGTGGGGCTGTTCATCGCGTTCATCGGCCTGAAGGAGGCGGGGATCATCGTCGCCAGCCCGGCCACCACCGTGGCCTTGGGCGACCTGACCACCCCCACCGCGGCCGTCGCGATCCTGGGCCTGGTCCTGATCGCCGTGCTGCAGGCCTGGCGGGTCAAGGGGGCGATCCTGATCGGCATCCTGCTGGCCGCCGCCGCCGGCTGGGCCCTGGGCTTGGCCAAGATCGCGCCGGGGACCTCCAGCCTCGCCGACCTGACCGCCACGGCCTTCAAGCTGGACGTGGCGGGCGCGTTCCACCTGAAAGGCGGCATGGCCTTGGCCATGCTGGAGATCATCTTCGTCTTCCTGTTCGTCGACCTGTTCGACAATGTCGGCACGCTGGTGGCGGTGACCAAGAAGGCCGGCCTGCAGGCGCCGGACGGCTCGATCCCGCGGCTCAACCGCATCCTGCTGGCCGACTCGGCGGCGACCATGGCCGGCGCCGTGGCCGGGATCTCGACCGTGACCAGCTATATCGAAAGCGCGGCGGGGGTGACGGCGGGCGGCCGCACCGGCCTGACCGCGGTGGTCGTGGGCCTGCTGTTCCTGGTCACCCTGTTCTTCGCGCCCCTGGTTCAGGCGATTCCGGCGGCCGCCACCGCCCCGGCCCTGATCCTGGTGGGGGCCCTGATGGTCGGCTCGCTGGTCGACGTCGACTGGGCCGATCCGACGGTGGCGATCCCGGCCTTCCTGACCCTGATCACCATTCCCCTGACCTTCTCGATCGCCAACGGCCTGGCGTTCGGCATCACCAGCTACGCGGTCCTGCGCTTGCTGACCGGCAAGATCGGGAAGAGTGACTGGCTGCTGCTGGTCCTGGCGGCGCTGTTCGTGGTCCGCTTCGTCTATCTGGCGAAAGGCTGACCTCCGCCCGCAAAGACCCGTTTGCGCCGACGCGGCCTTTCGGCTAAGACCGCGCTTCCGCAAGGCGGAAGCACCCGTAGCTCAGCTGGATAGAGCGTTGCCCTCCGAAGGCAAAGGTCACACGTTCGAATCGTGTCGGGTGCGCCAAAAACTTCTTTAAAAACAACTACTTACCCAATATCGCTTTATGGCGGGTGGGCGTGTACGGAAAACGTACGGAACGCGTTTTTTCAACCCTAAACTCCTTCAGGCAGCAAAAGCCTGCTGTTGAGATCGCGGTGCCCCGCTTCAGCTCCACCGAATCCTGCGGCCGATAGTCTCCCAGCGGCGCTACGTCGGCAGATGCTCGCATTAGAGCGCCGACCAACTCGCGCCATGTGTGGACGGCTCCCGGTTGGCAAGGATGATCTGACATTCTGCGAGGCTTGGTCGGTGCGGCCATGTGTTCGACCTGTTGGTGCGGTACGCATGACCGCTGGCCATAATGCCTTCCGCGAAGATGGGTCCCTACCAGCGGAGAGCAGTGCCCGCGCCCCGCGCGCGCATCCGGCGCGTTTGATCCGGCAGTGAGCTCAGCACGGCCCTGGGGCTTGCCGTCGCCCTGATTAGGCGAGACATGACGGCATGAGCCGTCCCTCTCCGTCATCTGGCAAGCCTCCCGTCGCCCACACCGCCATCGTCGGCGACGTCGCATCGATGTGGTCGAAGCTTTGCTGGAACGTCGACCAATTCCGCGACATCCAGGTTTCATACCCTGACGAGCGTGAGCCGCTGGCCTATGCAGCGATCGACGCCTGCATCGCCGCGGCCAGCCTGAAGGATTGGATGCGCAGGGCGCTGCCGCGCGCCGAGCTTGGAGACGCGTTCAACACTGAGTTCGCCGCCGCCATTCCGCTTCAGGCGATGTGCGAGGCCATAGCCAATACCGCCAAACACTCCTCCCACTCCGATGGTCAATGGGGCGGCAGCGTTTCCCTGGACTGGGAGGAAGGTGACGAGTCCGCGCCGGAAGGCTATGTGCTGCGCTATCGCGGTCCGGATGGACAGCCGGCGGGGGTCTACGACCTGGCCGCCAACCACTTCAACCAGCTGCTCGGCGACTGGTGGGCCTTTCTGCTCTCGCGCGGCCTGGTCACAGCGGACCAACGCACCCCCGCCTGGATGCAGCGTAAGCTTCGCAGGATTTTTCCACCGCTCATCGAATAGATCGGCGCGCTGCCGTCGTTCACGCCCCCCCCCTGCCCAGACGACGGCTAGGTCCGTTCCGACGACGGCGCGGCGCCGTAAGCGGAACTTGCGCCCACTCCAAATTCTGGACCTCAGAGGGGGGGGGCGAGTCCGCCCACTCAACCTACACTTGGCGACCGCATGCATTGCCCGGATGAGCCATGGTTGTTACCGTCGAGCTAGAATGTGCGAGACTCTAAGTGGAGGACGGGGCGGCGGTGACGAATTTGGCGATCCGCCTGCAGGAGCTGGATGACGTCGAGCTCGAGGAGTTTGTGGAGCTCTGGGCCGAGCAGCGCCAGAAAGCCTACGTAGAAGTGCTGCGTATCGGCGGTGCCCACGACAAGGCCCGTGATGTAATCGGATTTCGCTCGCCGTCCCGTCACGAGGGTGACTGGGATCTCTATCAGTGCAAGCGCAAGACCTTGCGCTCTAAGCTTGGCAAATCCGAAGCGCTCGTGGAATTGGCCAAGATGGTCTTTCACCACGTGGACGGGGCCTACGCCACGCTACCGGTCAATTTCTACTTCGTGTCTCCCCGGGGAGTGGTGGGCACACTTCTGGACCTGTTCACACACCCAAGTCGCTTGAAGCAAGCACTTCTCGACGAATGGGACGCGGTTTGCAGCACGAAGATCGTCCAGGGGAAGGCCATAGACCTGAGCGCCGAGATTAAGGCAACCATTTCTGGATATGACTTCGCCCGCGTAAGCCACTTTACCGCGCCCGGCATTGTTAAGGATCCCGCCGCCAAGGCCGCGCTGGTTCAGATTCTAAAAGAGCTGCCCGGGGAAGCGCCTGGCGGAGTCGCCCCTGTGCAGGTGGCGGGGGAAGAGCGAGAATACCTGGACCAGCTGCGGGTCGTCTACGAGCAAGCGTCGGGGCAGGCGTTCTCAAGCATTGACGCGGTCCTGGGAGATGCGCGCTACCGCGATCATTTGCGCGATCAGCGCACGCGGTACTTCGAAGCCGAAGCCTTCAAGCGCTTTCACCGGGACAACACCGACAAGCAGCTAGTGGTGCAGTTCGAGAACGATATTTATCACGGGGTGGTCGACGTTCACCGAGAGCCGTGCACCCTATATATCGAGCGGCTCACCTCTGTCATGAAGCATGCCAGTAACCTCAACGCCGCCATAGTCGGCCGCGCCGTGCGTATCCCGGTCAAGCAGGGGATCTGTCACCACCTAGCCAATGAAGGGCGGCTCAAATGGACGAGCTGAGCCCGCGAACGTCGGACCTGTTCAATTCGCCGCTCGAAGCGGGCATCCGGGCGGTGACCGTCCTAGAAAAACTCCGTCCGGTCGAAATGGATCTCGCAGAAATGGTCCTGCTCGACCACGTCGTGGTTCACTCCGCCGACCTGAATGGGCCGCCGAGCCTTCATCCAGATGTGCCAGGTCGCAAAGGCGAGCTGTTGGTTCGGCGTCGCCTGATCGAGTCCAGTCTCGAGCTGATGCGCCGGTTTCACTTGGTGGATTTGAAGGTGTCGGATGCAGGCTTGTCCTATCGCGCGTCCGACGAGGCCGCAGGCTACGTCGAACTTCTGGAGAGCGACTATTCGGAGCGGTTGAAGAGCTGCGCCAATTGGATCGCCGAACAGATCCGATCCAAGGGCAAGGGCGCCTTCCTCACCGAGGTTCGCGCCGCGCTTGGGGACTGGGGCGCGGCGTTCATCGCGTCCGACGACCGGCGAAGGCCTGCCCAATGACTCGCCGCATTATCCTGCGGCGCATGACCTTCACCGGCCCCGGCGTCGCACCAATCGGCGTCCCGCTGGTCGACGGCCTCAACGTGGTCTGGGGTGCCTCTAACACGGGCAAGTCTTTTCTAGTCAAAGCGCTCGACTTTATGACTGGCGCGGGCCCTGAGCGTCTGCCGCCGATCGCCGAGCGAGATTCCTACGACCGCGCCTGGCTGGATCTTGAGCTGCCAGGATCGGGTCAGGTGCAGGTCATGCGAGCCCTGCAAGGCGGTGATTTCGCACTTCGCCAAGGATGGGGCGACCCGGACCCGTCCCGTCCCGTCGCCCAGTTGCTCCACGGCGAACATCGCGGCGCCAACAGCTGGTCGGCAACCCTGCTCGAAGCGATCGGGCTCCGACCCGACCACAAGATTGCGAAGACCCTAGCCGGCGAGAAGAGCACCTTCTCGTTCCGATTCTTTGCGTGATCCTCCCTCGTTTCAGTGGACACCCATGCTAGCTTTTCGGAGCTGGAGAGGAGTGTCTGATGAGCGTGAAGCGTCGGGTCTTTCCGGAGACCTTCAAACGAGAAGCGGTTGACCGTGTCGCCAGCAGCGGCCTTTCGGCCGGTGCGGTGGCCCGGGAGTTGGGGCTGCACGAGACGGTCCTTCGACGATGGATGATGCAGTACGGGACGCAGGCGACGGGGCCGGCGAGGCGCCCCCACACGCAAGCGCCGGCCCCGTCGCCGTCTGATCTGGCCGCCGAGAACGCCCGCCTGCGCCGTGAGAACGATCACCTGCGGATGGAGCGCGACATCCTAAAAAAAGCCGCGCTCATCTTCGGAGCGGCCTCCCGATGAAGTTCGGGTTCGTCGATGAGCACCGCGGCGTCTGGCCGGTTCGGATGGCCGAACACGCCGTTTGGCGAGGTCCTCCGCGCCTGGACCCCGCGCCAGTAGCTCAGATAGCCCCTGGCCCCCAATCTCGGCGACATTTGCCGGATGTGGATCGGATTGAGGTACTCCAGCGGAGCGCCAAGGTCGCCGGCCCGCCACAGGCAGGACGCCAAGTGCGTGCTGCCGCTGCGTGGGGTGCTGGCGATCATGTAGCATGACCTTGGCGGGGCCGAGGTCGGCGCAAAATCGAAATCTGGGCCGTAGAGTTCGTGAAGCTCTGGCATGTCTTGCGTGGAATGTCCGAAGTCGGCGGCCGGTGTCGCGCCGAAGTCCATCGCGCGCGCCGTTTCCTGTCAAATGGATACGACAACCTGAAGTCGCCACGCTCCGGCGGCTCGGACCCCGGGAGTCAAGGCTTGGGTCGCGGAGGCTCGCCAATCGGCGTCACGGGCGCGACACAGCGTACTCGAGCCCCTTTGGGCGTATAGCACTTCGGGGCCTGGGGACAGGCGCCGAAGGCGTCGGCGGCCCGGCATTCGTGGGCCTCAGCGGGATCTTGGCCGCACTCGGCCTGACGGCCAACGCCGTCGACACAAGCCCTGACGAGCGGCTTGGCGGCCTGATCCAAGGCTGGCCGAGCGGTCGCCGCGAACGGCGCCGTCACCAGGAAAAACGTCATCACGGCCACGGCCCGGCGCATTGCATTCTCCCTGAGGTTATCCTTACATACTATCCCAGATTGTGTCGGGAAAGGGCCGGCCTGGCGGCGTGCGAACCGGTGCGACGGTCCTCCTCTCGGTCTTGGCCTTGACCTGGTTTTGCGTGGCGTGGAGCGCACCAATGCAACGACGACCCCAGCGCGGACGGGAAGTTTGGGGGCGCGTCGGGTGAGCGCCCTGGTCCTTGTTCTGGCCCTGGCCATGGGGGCGGAGCCCTCGAGCGCCCGCGTCGAGGTCGAAATCCACCAGAAACGGTTCGAGGCCGGACCGCCACGCTATTCGGTGCCGCTGTCGATCGACGGCGGCGCGCCGATAGAGGCGATGCTCGACACGGGTTCGACAGGCCTGCGCGTGCTGCCGTCGGCCGGGCCCCTGACGGCCAAGGGCGTCCGGCCGGATCGCTACGTCTATCGCAACGGCGTGGTCATGACCGGCGCGATCACGCCCGTTCGGGTGGGGATCGGCGGGCTGCAGGTCAAGGTGGACGTGAGCGCCACCTCCGCGGTCGCCTGCAGCCAGGATCGACCCTCCTGTCCCGCCGCCGCGATCCCGACACAGCAGTATCGTATCGGAGGCTCGACGCCGTCCGACGGCTTTTCGGCGATCCTGGGGGCGGGGCTACGCGCCGGCGAGGCGGAAAACCCCTTGGCCCATCTGGGGGAGCAGGCGTGGATCGTGCTGCTGCCCAAGCCGGGGGACGCTGCGCCCGGCAAGCTCATTCTCAACCCGACACCAGCCGAACGGGCCCGATTCACGCTCTTCTCCCTGACCCGGGATACTCGTCGTCGCGGTGATTTTTGGGCGGACAATACGGTTCCCACCTGCCTGTCGCGCGACGGCGCGGGGGCGCCCCTGTGCGCGCCGACCCTCCTGGACAGCGGGGCGGCGGGCCTCAACTACATCTCCCGATCCGCGCCGGCCTTCGATGATTGGCCGACCGACACAAGTGTGAACCTGAGGTTCGGGCCGCCGGGGAGCACGGCGATGAGCCAGTCATTCGTTCTCGGACGCGGGCCGGCCCGCCTGAATTTCTCGACGCCGCCGGCCAGCTTGCCCTGGGAAGGCCTGAACGCCGGCGTCTTGCCGTTCTATGATTTCGCGGTCCTCTACGACGCCAAGGGCGGCCAGATCGGCCTGGCCCCGAGGGGTGACTTCTCGGCGCCGTGACGGCCGGATGGGCGGGATGTCCGACCGCACTAGCGATGACGAGCATCGATCGTCCCTGTCGCGGTGAAGGCGCTGGCTGGTTCGCGAGACTTTACTATTCGGTGGACGCGGATCGTCGCCGACGGCGGCCGGGTGTTGCGGCTCGGATCAGCGCGCCAAAATTCCTTCGATAGCTCGATGCTACCAAAAGTCGCAATCTGCTCGCGGCTTCCGCTCGCGTGCGGGAAAACCTGACTGTCACAATTGGCCGCTAGGCAGGACGCCGGTCGACGCGAGCGGTTTCCTGTCGTCGCCTCCATGGCGCCGTTCGGCGGCGACGCAGTCTCCAAGCCAGCGGATAACGGATGAGCGCCGCCGACAGGGAAAGAACACGATGGTTCCTGCGAAACGTCCTGCCGCATGAAGCGGCGCTCAGGGGCTGGCTTTCGCGGGCCGCTCCGCCGGGAATCGACGCCGACGACATCATCCAGGAGGCCTATACGATCCTGGCCGAGCTGGAGACCGTGGACGCCATTCGTCATCCGCGCGCCTATCTGTTCCAGGTGGCGCGCTCGGTGATCATGCGGCACGTCCGCCGGGCGCGCATCGTTCCGATCCACACCGTCGACGACCTGGAACGGCTGGAGCAGGCCGAGAACGCGGCCTCGCCCGAGCAGTACGCGATCGACCGCGACGAGTTGCGCCAACTGGCCCACGCGATCGCGGCCATGCCGCTCAAGACCCGAGAGGCTTTCATCCTGCGCCGCGTCCGGGACATGCCCCAGCGCGAGATCGCCGCGCGCATGCAGATATCGGAGAATACGGTCGAGACGCACATTTCCAGAGGCGTCCTCTTCTTGATTGATTGGTTCGGCCGTGGCGGAAACAGGCGGTCCCAAACCTCTAAGACCCTGGAAGCGGAGATCGCCTCGATAGATGGCCGAGCGAGAAACCAGTCGAGACATTGATCAGGCGGCGTCCGACTGGACGGCGCGGCTGGATCGCGGGCCGCTGACCGCCCAAACGGAAGAGGTCTTCCAGGCCTGGCTGCGGGGCGATCCGCGCCGCAAGGGCGCGTTGCTGCGCGCCCGGGCGCTGTCGCTGATGAGCGAGTCCGCCCAGGCGTTGGGGCCCGGCTTCGACCCGGTCGCGTTCGAGGCGCCGGGGCGGCCGGCGCGCTCGCCGCTGTCGCGCCGGCAGGCGCTGGCCTGGGCCGGAGGCGCGGCGGCGGTCGGCGCCCTTAGCGCCCTGGGCGTCGGCGTATCGGCGGCCGGCGCGGTCATCAGCACCGAGCGGGGCGAGATCCGCCTGGCGCCGCTCAAGGACGGATCGACCGTGCTGCTCAACACCCAGACCCGGATCCGGGTTCGGTACAGCCGGGGCGAGCGCCGCGTCACCCTGCTGCGGGGCGAGGCCTACTTCTCGGTGGCCCGCGACGAGCAGCGGCCGTTCGTCGTCGAGGTGGACGGCCGGCGCCTCAGCACGGCGCAGGCGGGATTTCGGGTCCGCAAGCTCGACGCCTATCCGGTCGACGTCCTGGTGAACCAGGGCCGGGTCGATGTCGCAGGCCTGAACCTCACGGCCTTGGCCAGCAGGGTGGCGCTTACGGCCAATACACAGCTGGTCCTCTCCGGTCCGACGGAGCGTCCGCGGCCGGTCGGGCCGGAGGCGGTTACCCGCGAGCTGGCCTGGCGCGACGGCAAGCTGGCGTTCGAAGGCGAATCCCTGAGTCAGGCCGCCGCGGCGTTCGGGCGCTACAGCGACACCCGGATCCAGATCCGCGACCCGGCCCTGGCGCGCGAGCCGGTGACCGGCCTGTTCGCCGCCAACGATCCCGCGGGCTTCAGCCGCGCCATCGCCCGCGTGTTCGACGCCCGAGTCGAACAGGACGGCGACCGAGTCGTGCTGACCCGCGGCGGTCCCCAAGACGGCCGGGCGCATCAAGAAGTTTTTGTTACAAAATAGCGGAAGCCATCGGCTGGCGGCTCTCAACCGCGAACGTCGCGACCTGCGCGGCGATTGGGGGCCGCCAGCCAATGTATTCTCGTCATTCCGTCCTCGCCTGCGGAGCCGCCGTCATCGCGCTCTCGACCGCCGCGCCGGCCCTGGCGCAGGACCGGATCTTCGACATTCCAGCCCAGCCCGCGGTTCGCGCCATTCCCGAACTGGCGCGCCAGGGGCAGGTGCAGATCGTGGCGTCGGCCCGGAATCTCGAGGGTGTCATGACGCCCGCCGTCAAGGGGAGGATGGACGTGCGCACCGCGCTTCGCCGCCTGATCGCCGGCACGCCGCTGCGGATCGACTCCGATGACGGACAGATCATCACCCTGCGGTCGTCCACCCAGGGCGCGACGAACGGCGCGGTCTCCCAGGCGGGGGCCGGCGTGGTGCGCGGCCGTGTTCTCAACACCGCCACCGGCGAGTACGTGCGCAACGCCGAGATCCGCGTCGAAGGCACGACGATCGCCGCCTTCTCCGAGGATGGCGGCGACTTTCGCCTGACCGGCGTCCCGGCCGGCGAGGTCACCGTGGTGGTCAAATATACCGGCCTGCAGGAGGGCCGGGCGATCGTCGTCGTCGCGCCGGGCCAGGCGGCGATCCTGGACGTGGCGCTGAACCCGCTGTCCTACGCCGCCCAGGATGGCGAGGTGGAGGCGATCACGATCGTCGCCCGGCGCGAGGGCCAGGCCAGCGCCATCATGGAGCGCCGCGCCTCGACCAACGCCAAGACCGTCGTCGCCGCGGACAATTTCGGGGCCTTGACCATGGGCGACGTCGGCGAGTTCATGAAGAACATGCCGGGCATCTCGCTGGACTACACCGAGGTGGACGCCACGGCCGTGCGGATCGGCGGCCTGGACCCGAAATACTCGACCTTCACCACCGACGGCGCCCGCATGGCGACGGCGACGTCCAACAACAACAACGGCCGCCAGAACTCGTTCGAACAGATGTCGATCACCGGCGTCGACTCCATCGAGCTGAACAACACGCTGCAGGCCAACATGGACGCCGACTCGCCCGGCGGCGCCATCAACCTGCGCAGCAAGTACGCCTTCCAGCGCAACGGCCGCCTGCTGCGCTTTCAGCTGGGCGGCGTCGCCACCTCGGACTCCGGCCTGTCGCGCAAATACCTGCCGGACGACCGGAAGCACGCCTCGATCTTTCCCTCGGCCCAGCTGGGCTATGCCGACGTCTTCCTGGACGGGCGGCTGGGGATCGCGTTCAACGCCAGCTACAACGCCAATTTCGTCGAGCAGGACCGCATCCAGACCGACTGGTCCTATCTGGCCAACGGCCGGGTCATTCCATATCAGGTCATGTGGCGCCCGGGTCCCAAGCTGACCCACCGCAAGGCCGCCAACCTCAGTGTCGACTACAAGATCACCGACAAGCTGGCCCTGTCCCTGCGCAGCACCTATTCGTTCTACGACGTCGAGTACTTCAACCAGTACACCTATCTGATCTTCGGCACGGCCACGGCCACCCAGGCGACGGCGGACTCCACCCCCACCCACATCGTCGTCAATCCGAACGGGACCAACACCCGCCTGCACACCCAGTACTCGCACCGCTACGCCGGCACGCCGTCATGGCTGTTCGCGCCGAAGCTGGAATATCGCGGCGACACCTGGGAAGCCCTGCTGCGCGGCAGCTATTCCAGCTCGGAATTCAACTTCCGGGACAATTCCAAGGGCTTCTTTCAGCGTACGGACAGTTATCTGACCCGCATCGGCTTCACGCTGGACCGCGCGTCCCAGGACTCCAATGCATGGACCCTGCAGCAGACCGCGGGCCGCTCCTGGAGCGACCCCGCCAGCTTCAACCGCGATGACGATATCAACTTCAACGTTCGCACGTCCGAGTCCGACGCGCAGAACCAGATGTACGGCCTCAACCTCGACCTGAAGAAGAAGCTCGACCTCGGCCCTGTCCAGCTGAAGGTCCTGGCCGGCGCGACCTATCGGACCAATGTCTGGAAGACCAACGAAGGCTCGTACCAGCAGTTCGAGTACAACGGGCCCACCCGCGACCGGACCCAGAAGGCGCCCGAGGCCGTCATTCCGTGGACCCGGAACTACAACTTCCAGATCCAGGGTTTCGACGCCGGCAACCTGAACGCCCAGGATTGGCGCGCCGACAGCAACTACGCCGTCTACGACATCTACCGGGACCACCCCGATTACTTTTTCGCCGACGACTACGGCAACACCAAGCGCACGCTCGACAACAACAAGAAGGTCGGTGAGACGGTCAAGGCCGGCTATTTCGAGATCCAGCCGCGCGTCGGCAAGGCTCAGTTCGACCTCGGCCTGCGCTACGAGAGCACCGAGACCGACGCTCGGGTCGCCGACGTCCGTTCGGACGCCGAGACGAAGGCCGCCGGCTACACGGCCAACACCGTGCCCTTCCTGCTCTACAAGTACCACAACGGGACCTACAAGACCCGCCATGGCGAGTATGACGACTGGTTCCTGAGCGGCGGAGCCAAGTACGACTTCACGAAGAAGCTGGTCGGCCAACTGGCCTTCAGCCAATCGATCCTGCGCCCCGATTACGGCAATCTCGGCGGCGTGGTCGCGGTAGACGACACCAAGCAGGTGGTCACGGTTCCCAATCCACTGCTGAAGCCCGAGCACTCCACCAAGTACTTCGCCAGCCTGCAGTATTTCCTGGAACCCTCGGGGATCATCGGCCTGTCCGCCTACCAGCTGGAGGTGAAGGACATGCAGGTGACCGGCTACGAGTTCGCCGATCCAACGCAAGTCGGCTACAGCCCCGATGACTATCCCGGCTACACCTACCGCAGCGCCACGAACCTGCCGGGCGTCAGCATCAATCGGGGCGTGACGCTGGAATACGACCAGCAGCTGACCTTCCTGCCCGGCGCGCTGCGGGGCCTGGGGCTGCGCGGCTCGATCACCACGATCGACCCCGACGGCGAGCGGGTGAACATGCCCAAGGCGGCGGCCAACTGGGGCCTGCGCTACAGCTACGGCAAGTTCGACGTCCAGCTGACCGGCAACGCCCAGGGCAAGTATCGCACCAGCGCCTTGAGCAACACGCCGTCGACCTCGCCCAACGGCATCCTCTACCACGCCGCCCGCGAGCTCTGGAACGTCAGCGCCAGCTACAAGATCAACAGGAACTTCGAGGTGATGCTGGCTGGACGCAACATCTTCAACGCGCCCGATGTCATCTATTCCAACGTCCGCGACCGGGTGCAGCAGTACAGCATCTACGGCTCAATGTGGAACATCGGCGTCAAGGGCTCCTTCTAGGTTTGAACGCCGGTCCCGCGGCCTCCCCCTGCCGCGGGACCCGGCCGGCCGCGCGCGCCCAGGAGCGCGACGCGCGCGGCCATTCCCCTCCAAATCCATCGTGGAGACCGTCATGGTCCTGAACATCGATCGTCGCGGCGTCGTCCTGGGCGCCGGCCTTGGACTGGGCGCGCTGCTGCTGCCCGCCGGCCGGGCGCTGGCCGCCGACCTCGTCGGCGCCAAGGGGTTCACGCACAGCGTGGCCAGCGGCGAGCCGGGCCCCGACTCCATGCTGCTGTGGACGCGCTATGCGCCCGCGACCGGCGACGGCGTAGTCAGTTTGGAGGTCGAGGTGGCGCTCGACCCGGGCTTTACCAGGGTGGTCGCGGGCGGCGTGGTGCGCACCGGCGCCTATCGCGACTGGACCGCCAAGGTCACGGTCGATGGGCTGAAACCCGGAACCGTTCACTGGTACCGGTTCGTGGCGCCCGACGGCGGCAAGTCGCCGGTCGGCCGCACCAAGACCCTGCCCGTCGGCGACGTCGCCCGCTTCGGCCTGGGCGTCTTCTCCTGCTCCAACCTGCCGGTCGGGCTGTTCAACGCCTATGGCCACGCCGCCGCCCGCCCCGACCTGGACCTGTGGCTGCACACCGGCGACTACATCTACGAAAACGGCCCCGCTTCCATCCATGAAGGCGACTGGGCCGCCGGACGATCGCTGCAGCCGGCCAACGAGATCCTGACCATCGCCGACTACCGCCTGCGCTACGCCGGCTATCGCGCCGACCCCGATCTCCAGCGGCTGCACCAGATGGCGCCGATGGTCGCCTTCTGGGACGACCACGAATCGGCCAACGACAGCTGGGAAGGGGGGGCGCAGAACCACCAGCCGGCGACCGAGGGCGACTGGAACGTCCGCCGCGCCGCGGCGATGCAGGTCTATCGCGAGTGGATGCCGGTGTCGGACGAGCCGTGGAAGGCTTATCCGATCGGCACGCTGGCCACGCTCTACCGCACCGAATCGCGGCTTCTCGGCCGCACCCAGCCGGCCGACATCGGGGCCGCGTTCAAGGCGGAAGATCCCGACGCCGCGCTGAAGGCGTTCCGAGACGGCGTCTGGCGCGACCCGTCGGCGACCATGCTGGGCTCGACCCAGGAGAGTTGGCTCGCACATCAGCTGAAGACCAACGCCCGCGCCACGGCCTGGCAGATGGTCGGCATGGGCACCATCCTCGGACGGACGGTGATGCCGCAGGACGCGCTCGGCTGGCTGCGGCCCGAGGTCAGCGAGCGCAAGGTCAACGGCTACCGGAACAACATCCGCGCCGCCAAGCTGGGCCTGCCGATGTGGATGGACCGCTGGGACGGCTATCCGGCGGCGCGCTCGCGGCTGCTGCAGGCCGCGCAGGCCGCCGACGCCGACCTGGTCATGCTGTCCGGCGACAGCCACAACGCCTGGGCCTATGCGCTCAGCGAGGATGGCCGACCCGCCGGCGTCGAGTTCGCTGGCCACAGCGTCACCTCCAGCGGGGCCGAGGGCGATTTCGGCGCCGATCCCAAGCGGGTCGCCCAGGGCTTCATGGCCGCCAATCCAGAGCTCAAATGGGCCGACACCAGCCAGCGCGGCTACATGATGATCGAGGTGACGCCGCAGCGCCTGACCGGCGAGTGGCTGTTCCTGCGGACGATCAAGGCCCGCGACACCAGCCTGGCGGGCTCGCACCGCATGCACGTCGAACGCGGCCGGAGGGTCTTCGCCGCCTAGGCGGGTCGCGACGACGAGACCTTCCCCGTCCGAGGTCATGCGGTAAGGTGCCCGCCATGAGGGCCCGCGCCCTGCCGCCTTGATGGAGACTGCTCGCATGTGTGACGACGATATCCACCCGGGTCTGGTCCACGATCCCCGCCTGTCGCGTCGGACGTTCGGCCTGGCCGCGGCCGCCCTGGGCGGCTTGGCCGCGACCGCCGCCGGCGCCCAGAGCCCGGTGGTCGAAAAGGACGTCGAGATCAAGACGCCCGACGGCGTGGCCGACGCCGCCCTGTTCTATCCGCAGGGCAAGGGCCGTTGGCCCGCGGTGCTGGTCTGGCCCGACGTGATGAGCCTGCGGCCGGTGTTCCGCGACATGGGCCGGCGCCTGGCCGCCGCCGGCTACGTGGTGCTGGTCCCCAACCTCTATTACCGGGCCAAGAAGGCGCCGGTGATCGAGGGGACGTTCAACTTCGCCAATCCCGATGACCGGGCCAAGCTGACCCCATTGCGCGCGACCGTGACGCCCGAGGGCACGGACCGCGACGCCGTCGCCTATGTCGCCTTCCTCGACGCCCAGCCCCAGACCAACAAGGGCCGCAAGGTCGGCGTGCAGGGCTATTGCATGGGCGGTCCCTTGACCTTCCGCACGGCGGCCGTCGCCCCGGGCCGCATCGCGGCGGTGGCCACCTTCCACGGCGGCGGTCTGGTCACCGACCAGCCGACCAGCCCGCATCTGCTGATCCCCAAGACCCACGCCGAATATCTGATCGCCGTCGCCGACAATGACGACAAGCAGGACCCGACCGTGAAGGACAAGCTGAAGGCCGCCTTCGCCGCGGCCGGACGGCCGGCCAAGGTCGAGGTCTATGCCGGCGCGGCCCACGGCTGGACGGTCAAGGGCGGCCAGGTTTACGACGAGCCCGCCGCCGAGAAGGCCTGGGCCGAGCTGCTGGCGCTGTACAAGAAGGCCCTGGCCTGACGACGATCGGGGAGCGTGGCGGCCCGGGCTACGCTCCCTTTTGTCTGGCGAGGCCCGACCGTGTCGGAAATCGGCCAATCTCGACGGTATTCTGCTAGCGCCGCCGAGGGGCTGGGCTCAGGTTGAGGACCTCAACCCTGGAGCTCGCCATGCAACGCCTCGTCCTTTGGCTGATCGCGGTGTTCGCGTTCGTCGGTGCGGCGCGCGCCGAAATGCCCGCCTTCCCTGCGTCGTTCAGGACCCAGGAGATCGCCGCCAACGACACGACGATCCACGTCCGGGTCGGCGGCCAGGGACCCGCCGTGGTGCTGCTGCACGGCTATGGCGAGACCGGCGACATGTGGGCGCTGCTGGCCGCCGACCTGGCCCGCGACCACACCGTGGTGGTTCCCGACCTGCGTGGCATGGGCCTGTCGGCCCGCGCGGCCGACGGCTACGACAAGAAGACCCAAGCGGGCGACGTGGCCGGGGTGCTGGACGCCCTGAAGATCGGCAAGACCGACGTGGTCGCCCACGACATCGGCAACATGGTCGCCTACAGCTTCGCGGTGCAGAACCAGAAGCGGGTGACGCGCCTGGTGCTGATCGACGCCCCGGTGCCAGGGATCGGCCCCTGGGAGGAAATCCTGAAGAACCCGCTGCTGTGGCACTTCCGGTTCGGCGGGCCCGACATGGAGCGCCTGGTCGCCGGCCGCGAGCGCATCTATCTGGACCGCTTCTGGAACGAGTTCTCGGCCAATCCGGCCAATTTCACCGAAGACGCCCGCGTCCACTACGCCGCGCTCTACGCCCGCCCGGGCGCCATGCACGCCGGCTTCGAGCAGTTCCACGCCTTCGACCAGGACGCCGTCGACGACAAGGCCCTGCTGGTCCAGTACGGCCGGCTGACCATGCCGGTGCTGGCCCTGGGCGGCGAAAAGTCGTTCGGCCCGATGATGGCCACGGTCATGCGCGCGGCGGCTGACAATGTCACCGAGGGCGTGGTGCCGGCCTCGGGTCACTGGATCATGGAGGAGAACCCCAAGGCGACGATCGCCCTGGTCCGCCCGTTCCTGGACAAGCCGCTCTAGATCCCGACGGGTTGTCCGTACGCGCACGAGATCTTGCCTGCTGGCGCACGGGGGCGGACGCGCGCCGCGAAATGCGGCGCCGTCCGCAAGCGTCAGCGGCGCCCCGTCCGCAAACGTGCGACGCCGTCGTGTTTGATTGACCCGTGGCGAGCCGCCGCCTCGCATGGCCTGATCAAACGGGCAACGAGGGGTCACGCATGCCGGTCAGCCGTCGCAGCTTCATTCACGCCGTCGGGGCGGCCGGCGGCTACACCGCCGCTTTCACGGCCATGCAGGCCCTGGGTCTGCTGGCGCCGTCCACGGCGTTCGCCGGCGCGCCGCCCGACCTGGCCAAGGGCGGCGGCGGCAAGGGGGCCAAGGTGATGATCCTGGGGGCCGGGGTATCGGGCATGGCGGCAGCCTGGGAGCTGGGCAAGGCCGGCTACGACTGCACGATCCTGGAAGCTCGGGCCCGCACCGGCGGCCGGGTCTGGACCGTGCGCCGTGGCGACAGGATCGAGATGACCGACGGCTCGCGCCAGGTCTGCGAGTTCGACGAAGGCCAGTACATGAACGCCGGCGCCGCGCGCCTGCCCAGCCATCATCAGATCGTCCTGGGCTATTGCCGCGAGCTGGGGGTGGAGTTGGAGGTCGAGGTCAACACCAGCCGCAGCGCCCTGCTGCTGAACCCCGACGCCAACGGCGGCAAGCCGATCAGGATGCGGACGGCGATCAACGACACCCGCGGCCATGTCTCCGAACTGCTGGCCAAGGCGATCAACACGGGCGCGCTCGACGCCGACCTGACGGCCGACGACAAGCAGCGGATGGTCGCCTTCCTGAAGACCTACGGCGACCTGTCTCCGGACCTCTTCTACAAGGGCTCGCAGCGGGCCGGGCTGAGGATCGAGCCGGGGGCCGGCGACGAGCGGGCTACGCCCTACGACCCGATCAGCCTGAAGGCCCTGCTGGACGAGGACTTGTGGAACGGCGTGCTGTTCGAAGAGACGATCGACATGCAGGCCACCATGTTCCAGCCCAAGGGCGGCATGGACGCCATTCCCCACGCCTTCGCCCAGGCGCTGGGTCCCAAGATCATCAAGCGCCAGTGCGAGGTGCGCCAGATCCGCAAGACGGAGAAGGGCGTCAGGATCGCCTACCGGGACGCGGTGGCCGGCAAGGACCTGGCGATCGAGGCCGACTACTGCATCTCGACCATCCCCTTGCCGGTGCTGGCCAAGATCGACGCCGATTTCAGCCCCGCCTACAAGGCCGCGATCGCCCGCACGCCCTATCGCGACAGCATCAAGATCGCCTGGCAGGCCCCCCGGTTCTGGGAGGGCCCCAAGTACCAGATCTATGGCGGCCTCTCGTTCGTGAAGGGGCCGAGCAACATGGTCTGGTATCCCAGCTACGGCCTGCACACCAAGACGGGGGTGATCCTCGGCGCCTATACCGGCGGGCCGGCGGCCGTCCAGTTGGCCAAGCTGCCGCGGGCCGAGCAGATCGAGCACACCCGCAAGGTCATCGAGGCCATGCACCCCGGTTGCGGCCATCTGCTGGAAAAGCCCCTGCAGGTGCAGTGGGCCGCGGTGCCTCACACGCTCGGCATCGGGGTGGGCTGGGCCAGCGACGACGAGCCGGACTACCGCCTGCTGGGCCAGCCGGACGGGCCGATCCACTTCGCCGGCGAGTATCTCAGCCATGTCGGCGCCTGGCAGGAAGGCGCGATCCGGGCGGCCCATCGGACCATCGTCATGCTCGACGCCCAGCATCGGAAGGGGCAGCCGGTGACCGCCCAGCGGATCATCTGATCCGCAGGCGGACGGTTACCCCTGGCCGGTCTTCATCAGGGCGGCGCGGGAGGGCAGCAGCTGGGCCGTGAACGGCAGCAGGGCCGCCCCGACCGCCGGGCCGTCGGCCGAGGTGGCGGCCCGCTCGACCCGGGCCAGGGCCGGCACGTCGATGATCGCGGCCAGCCTAGCATTGACCGCCGCGACCAGTCGGTCGAGCAGGGCGGTGGGCAGGCGTCCGCCCACATAGATGGCCTCGGGGTTGACCACGCAGCTGATCCCGACGAAAGGCGGGACCAGCAGCCGGGCCGACAGGTCGATCCACGCCTCGACCAGCGCCTGGCCCTCGGCCGACAGGTCGATCAGCTGGTCCGGGCGCTCGACCAGGATCCCGCCCGCCTCGAGATGGGCGTAGAGCGCCGACAGCGACACCACCTCCTGCAGCGAGCGGGCCTTGGTCTCCGGCGAGCTGACCGGCAGGAAGCCGATCTCGCCGCTGCGCCCCTGGGCGCCGCGGAAATAGTCGCCCTCGATCACCAGGCCGCCGCCCAGGCCCGACGAGACCAGGACGTAGAAGAAGCTGGGACGCCGCAGGCCGTGGCCGAACTGCAGCTCGCCCAGGGCGGCGGCGGCGGCGTCGTTCTCGAGGAACACCGGCAGGGGCAGGATCTCGGCCATCAGCTTGCCGATGTCGACCGTGCTCCAGACGCCGTAGTTCTCGGGTCGGTGCGGCAGGTCCACCCGCCCCAGGTCGTCGGGCAGGGCGACGCCGATGCCCGCCAGGCGCGGCGGCTCGCCCTTCCAGCCGGCCAGCATCTTGTGGATCTGGGCCTTGCAGAACTTGGCCACGTCGGCGGGCAGGGGGAATTCGATCTCCTTGCTGGCCCGGGCCCGCACCGCGCCCAACAGGTCCAGCATGACCACGGTGATGTGGTCGCGGTCGATGTTGACGCCGATCGACAGGCAGCCGTCGGGGTTGATCGTCAGGTTCATGGCCGGTTGGCCGCGCGCCCCCTGGACCCGGCCGGCCTCCAGGATCAGGCCGTCGTCCAGCAGGCGCTTGGTGATGTTGGCCACGGCCGGCGGCGTCAGGCCGGTGATCTGGGCCAGGGTCACGCGAGTGATCGGACCGTTGACGCGGATGGCCTGCAGGATGACGCGCTGGTTATGGTCGCCGACCCGCTCGAGATTGGCGCCCGAGAGGCTGGCGCCGGCGGTGCGCTTCCGGTTGGACTTTCGCGAGATTTCCGAGGACGGCATTCGATGACCTTAGACCTAACGCCCTAGTAGCATCGCGATGGGCGCTCGCGATAGCTTCACCGCTATCGACGAATTGTTTAAATTGCTTTCTTTATTCGACGCTGCTGACTATGAGGCAAGCCGGAAGCACCGTAGCGTGTGATCCGGACGTCTGGAGGAAACCGGGTTTGATTCAGGTCGGCGTTGATTTTGGCGGCACGAAGATCGAAGCCGCCGCCCTGTCGCCGGACGGCCGGTTCCTGGCCCGGGTGCGGGCGCCCAACCCTGGGTCCTACGACGCGGCCATCGCCACGGTCCGCGACCTGATCGCCCAGGCCGAGCAGCAGGCCGGCGGTCGCGGCTCGATCGGGGTCGGCGCCCCTGGCTCGGTGTCGCCGCGCACGGGCGTGATGCGCAACGCCAATTCCACCTGGCTGAACGGCCGCCGGTTCCGCGAGGACCTGGAAGCGGGTCTGAGCCGCCCTGTGCGGCTGGCCAACGACGCCAACTGCCTGGCCCTGTCCGAAGCCGTCGACGGCGCGGCGGCCGGCCTTGCGGTGGTCTTCGCGGTGATCATCGGCACCGGCTGCGGCGGCGGCCTGGCGGTCGATGGCAAGCTGGTCGAGGGCGCCAACGGCCTGGCCGGCGAATGGGGCCACGCGCCCCTGCCCTGGCCCAAGCCCGAAGAGTCGCCGGGCCCCGCCTGCTGGTGCGGCCGGCATGGCTGCCTGGAGACCTGGATCTCGGGCACGGGCTTTCGTCGCGATCACGCCGAGCGCACCGGCCAGGCCCTGGCCGGCGAAGAGATCATCGCCGCCGCCCGGGCCGGAGACGCCGAGGCTACGATCAGTTTCGACCGCTATCTGGACCGCCTGGGCCGCGGCCTGGCGGTGATCGCCGACATCGTCGATCCCGACGCCTTCGTGTTCGGCGGCGGCCTGTCGAACGTCGGCGAACTCTACGACCGCCTGCCGGCCTTCATCGAACCTCATGTCTTCTCCGACGGCTGGCGGGCCAGGCTGGCTCCGGCGCAGTGGGGCGACTCGTCGGGCGTGCGGGGCGCCGCGCGCCTGTGGACGCCGGCCGAAGCCGCCGCCCATGCCGTCGCCTGACGGCCGCGCCGTCGCCCTGGCCGTTCTGCTGGCCTTCGGGGCGGCGGGAACGACTTTCGCGAGCGACGGCGTCGAAGTCACCGTCACCGGCGGCGCGATCCACGGCGAGGCGCGCGGCGCCGGGGCGGTCTTTCGCGGCGTGCCCTTCGCCGTCCCGCCCATCGGAGACCGCCGCTGGAAGCCGCCGGCCGCCGTTCCGCCCTGGACCGGGACCCGCGACGCGACAGCTTCGGGTCCGCCCTGCCTGCAGAGGTCCTACGGCTGGAACGCCAAGGACGCCGCCGACAGCCGGGAGGACTGCCTCTATCTCGACGTCCGCACGCCGGCGCTCAAGCCGGCCAAGCCTCTGCCGGTCATGGTCTGGATCCATGGCGGGGCCAACCGGGCCGGATCGGCGCGGGGCACGGTCGAGTCGAGCCTGGCCGACCAGGGCGTGGTGCTGGTGTCGATCCAGTACCGGCTGGGGGCCTTCGGTTTCCTGTCCCATCCCGGCCTGACCGCCGAGGGCGGCGGAGCCTCGGGCAACTACGCCCTGATGGACCAGATCGCCGCCCTGCGCTGGGTGCGCGACAACATCGCCCGGTTCGGCGGGGATCCCGGCAATGTGACGCTGTTTGGCCATTCGGCGGGCGGCCAGGACGTTGGGCTGCTGATGCTGGCTCCCGAGGTGCGCGGCCTGTTCCACAAGGCCATCGAACAGAGCGGCGCGGCGGGCTTCGGCCTGCCCCCGCGGTCCCTGGCTGAGAACGAGGTCCTGGGCCAGGCTTTGGGCCGGGCGCTGGGCGCCAAGGACCTGGACGGGCTGCGCGCCGCCTCGGGTCCGGCCGTGCTCGACGCCGCCGAGGGTCTCAAGCCGCCGATCGCCGACGACGGTTTCGTCTGGCTGCAGGCGGTGGTCGACGGGGCGGTGATCCGTGAGCCGCCGGCCGCGACCCTGGCCGCCGGCCGCCAGGCTCGCGTGCCGCTGATCATCGGCAACAGCGCCCGCGAGCTGTCGCTGTACGGCGGCGCGGCCAACGCCTCGGCCTGGGTGAAAGCCAATTACCAGGACCCAGACCAAGCGCTCCGGCTCTACGGGATCGGCGCCCGGGGCGCGGCGTCGGACGAGACCGCCGACCAGATCGCCGCCGACACCGGCTTCCGCTGTCCGGCGACCTGGGTGGCGGCGCGCCATGTCGCGATTGGCCAGCGGACTTGGCGCTACGAACTGGCGGTCGCCGCCCCCGGCGCCGGACCGGTGCGGCACGGCTCGGAGCTGCCCTTCGTGTTCGACACGCCGCCGGCCGGCGCGACCCCGGCGGTCTGGCCTCTGCTCCAGGCCTACTGGACCAATTTCGCGCGCACCGGTGATCCGAACGGACCGGGCCTGACGCCGTGGCCTGCCCAGACGGCGGCGGCCGAGGCGATCGCCTTCACCCCGTCCGGCCCCCGGACCACGAAAGACGACCGCGGCGCGCTTTGCCGCCTGCTGCCACGACCTTGAAGACGCGTCCCTGAAGACAACCCAGAAGACAAACAAGGGCCCGAAGAGGCCGATCCGAGGAGGAAAGACATGAAAACCAAGTTCGCCCGCCGGATGCTGCGCCTGTCGCTGCTGGCGACCTGCGCCGTCCTGGTCGCCCTGCCGGCCGCCGCCCAGACATCGTCCGTCTACGGCCCCTACAACGCCGACCTGCCGCGCGGCGGCGACGGCTTGTCCAAGCCGCTGGCCGGAAATCTGTTGCCGGCCGAGGGACCCTGGTCGCTGCAGGGCTGGATCGCGCCATCGGCGGCCTCGGCCGGGCGGGTGGTCGTGGCCGGGATCGGCGACCCGGCCAGCGGCGGTCGCTTCATCGGGCTGGAAGACGGCGCGCCGGCCGTCTGGGCCGGAGCATCCGCGGTCAAGGGCGCGACGGCGCTGAAGCCGGGGACCTGGAGCCATGTGGCGGCGGTGTCGGACGGAACGACGGTCACGCTCTATGTCGACGGGACCAAGGTCGCCGAAGGGCCGGCGACGCCGGTTGCTTCGGCCGCCACCGTCCAGCTGGGTCCGCGCAAGCTGGCCGGGACGGCGCCGTTCGGCGGCAAGGTGGCGGGCTTCACGGTCCAGGCCTCGGCCTTGGCCGCCGCGGCCCTGAAGACCCTGGCCTCGACCAAGCCCGACCCCGACCTGACCGTGTACGAGCCCGGCAGCCCGATCTGGCCGGTGCAGGTGCGCCAGATGTACGGCCAGGTGTCGCCGCAGGACGCCTGGACGCGCCCGAAGAGCAAGGCCCCGTTCTCCAAGCCGGTCGCCGTCGCCCCCTATGCCGGCCCCGCCCTGGTCGCCGCGCCGGGCGCGGAAGGCGCTGAGGCGTGGGTCCTGAAGCGCTGGTCGCTGGCCGAAGCGCCGAAGGTCATAGATGCTGAGACAGCGCTGTCAAAAGCTGGCTATGACGCCAAATCCTGGTACGCGGCCACGGTTCCCGGAACGGTGCTGACCACCCTGGTCGACCGCGGCGTCTATCCGGACCCGGACTACGGCCTGAACAACGCGGCCATTCCAGAGAGCTTGAACAAGCAGGACTACTGGTACCGCAGCGAGTTCGTCGCCCCCGCCGGCCAGGAGGGCCGCCACCAGCAGTTGGTCTTCAAGGGGATCAACTATGCCGCCGAGGTCTGGCTGAACGGCGAGAAGCTGGGCCAGCTGAAGGGCGCGTTCATCCGCGGCCAGTTCGACGTCACCGGCAAGCTGAAGCCCGGCGCGGCCAACGTCGTCGCGGTCAGGATCTCGCCGCCGCCGCATCCGGGCCTGGCTCACGAGGAGTCCCTGACCGCCGGGGTCGGCGAGAACGGCGGCATGCAGGCCCTGGACGGTCCGACCTTCATCGCCAGCGAGGGCTGGGACTGGATCCCCAGCGTCCGCGACCGCAACGCCGGCCTGTGGCAGGACGTGGTGCTGCGTTCGACCGGCCCGGTGCGGATCGGCGACAGCCATGTCGTTACGACCCTGCCGAAAGCTGACAACAGCGTCGCCGAGGTCGAGATCGCCGTGCCGGTCGAGAACCTGACGGACGCCCCGGTCCAGGCGACGGTCCGCGCCGCCTTCGACACCGTCGCCGTCGAGAAGACCGTCACCGTCGCGCCCGGCCAGGCCAAGGTGGTGTTCACCCCCGCCGACTTCCCGCAGCTGTCGATCCGGAACCCCAGGCTCTGGTGGCCCAACGGCTACGGCGCCCAGACCTTGTACGGCCTGCGCCTGCTGGCCAGCGTCGACGGCAAGGTCTCCGATCAGAAGGACAGCCGCATCGGCCTGCGACAGATGACCTACGAGCTGTCGCTGATGGACACGCACGGCGAGCTGCGGCGCGTCGAGGTCGATTACGCCAAGGCCCGGCAGCTGGGCCAGGACATCACCGACGGCAGCCACGAAGGCATCCGCAAGGTGACCGACGGCTGGGCGACGTCGCTGACCAAGGTTGGCGAAACCTCCCCGGCGGTCCGCGATGTGCCCGACGCCGGCCTGACGCCCTATCTGGTGATCAAGGTCAATGGCGTGAAGATCGCCGCGCGCGGCGGCAACTGGGGCACGGACGACTGGCGCAAGCGGGTGTCGCGCGAGCGGCTGGAGCCCTATTTCCGCCTGCACAAGGACGCCCACCTCAACGTCATTCGCAACTGGGTCGGGCAGAACACCGAGGACGTCTTCTACGACCTGGCCGACGAGTACGGCCTGCTGGTGCTGAACGACTTCTGGGCCTCGACCCAGGACTTCCAGCTGGAGCCGCAGGACGTGCCGCTGTTCCTGAAGAACGCCGCCGACGTGATCAGCCGCTATCGCAACCACCCTTCGATCGCCCTGTGGTTCGGCCGCAACGAGGGCGTGCCGCAGCCGATTCTCAATGAGGGGCTGGAGGCCCTGGTCCACGACCTGGACGGCACGCGCTGGTACACCGGCAGCTCCAACCGGGTGAACCTGCAGAACAGCGGGCCCTATAACTACCGCGAGCCGGAGACCTATTTCACCGAGCACGCCAAGGGCTTCTCGGTCGAGGTGGGCACGCCGTCGTTCCCGACCCTGGAGGCCTTCGAGGCCGCCGTGCCCGCGCCCGACCGTTGGCCGATCAGCGACGTCTGGGCCTATCACGACTGGCATCCGACCGGGAACGGCGACACCAAGACCTTCCTCGACGCCATGGCCGCCAAGCTGGGCCCCGCCACCAGCCTGGAGGACTTCGAGCGCAAGGCCCAGCTGATGAACTACGAGACCCACAGGGCGATCTTCGAGGGCATGAACCAGGAGCTGTGGACGAAGTCGTCGGGCCGCCTGCTGTGGATGACCCAGCCGGCCTGGCCCAGCACGATGTGGCAGATCCTCAGCCACGACTACGACACCCACGCGGCCTATTACGGAACCCAGAAGGCCGCCGAGCCCGTCCACGTCCAGATGAGCCTGGCCGACCATCGGCTGGCCGTGGTCAACAACGGCCTCGCGCCGATTTCGGGCGCGGCTCTGCGCGCCCGGGTGGTGGGCCTGGACGGCAAGCCGCTGGCCGAGCGGACCTGGCGAATCGACGCCCCGGCCAACGGCGTGGCGCTGGGCGAGACGCTGGACCTGTCGGGCCCGCTGGCCCAAGGCGGCGCGGTGGTGGTGCGGCTGGACCTGACCGCCGCCGACAGCGCGCCGTTGTCGAGCAACCTCTACTGGGTCGCCAAGGACGCCGAGGGCGAGCGCAAGCTGTCGGCCATGGCGGCCCAGGCGGTGTCGATCACCGCCGCCGACGCCAAGGCGGGCGCCGAGACCGTAGTCACCGTGACCCTGGTCAACACCGGCGTGGCTCCGGCCCTGAACGGAAAGCTGACCCTGCTCGACGCCAAGGGCGCGCGGATCTTGCCCGCCTACTATGCCGACAACTACGTCTCGCTGCTGCCGGGCGAGCGCCGGACGGTGGAGATCCGCTATCCGGGCGACGCGAGGGCGGGCGCGAGGGTCGAACTGCGGGGCTGGAACCTGGTCCCCGCCAAGACGGAGGTACGCTGATGCTGGATCGTCGCTCCCTGCTGGCGGGCGGGCTCGCGGCCGTGCCTGGCCTGGCCCTGGCCCAGACCGCCACGGCCCCGCCGGCGCCGAGCCCGGAGGACCTGCGGCTGCGCACCGACTGGCCGTTCCTGCAACGCTACGCCGCCGAGAACGCCGTCGATCGCGACCTGCCGGCCGAACGCCGGCGGGTAGTGTTCATCGGCGACTCGATCACCCAGGGCTGGCGTGACAAGCATCCGGCCTTTTTCACCGACAACGGCTTTCTCGGGCGCGGCATCGGCGGCCAGGTGACCGCCCAGATGCTGGTGCGGTTCTGGCCCGACGTGGTCGCCCTGAAGCCGGCCGCCGTGCACATCCTGGCGGGGATCAACGACATCGCCCAGAACGCCGGGCCCTACGACCTGGCCGCCACCCAGGCCAATCTGCAGGCCATGACCACCCTGGCCCAGGCCAATGGCGTCGCCGTGATCCTGGCCACCGTCATGCCGGCGTTGGACTTTCCTTGGCGGCCCGGCCTGGGTCCGGTGGCCAAGGTCCGCGCCCTGAACGCTTGGCTGAAGGCCTATGCGGCCGAGCGCGGGGCGGTGCTGGCCGACTATACCGCGGTGCTGGACGACGGGGCTGGCGGCATGAAGCCGGGCCTGGCCTACGACGGGGTCCACCCCACCGGCGAGGGCTACGCGGCGGTGGAGCCCGTCACCCTGGCGGCGATCGCGTCGGCCCTGGTCCGGGCGTGACCTGAAATCTGCACCGACAAATTCCCTCCGAAATTCTGTTGTCCCAAGTTGACAGCGCTGTCGGTTGTCCATAGGTTGAAGCTACCGGCGCCTCATAAAAAGCCGGAAGTCCACGGGAGGATGCGCACGCATCCCTCAAAACTCCGCGTCTTGGCTCGTTCGGCTCCGCTGATCGAGGCTGAGAACTGCTGCCGCACATCAGGGGAATGCTAAATGACGACAAAGTCTTACCGATCGCGCACGGCTCTGCTCTGCGCCGCCTCGGCCATGGTGCTGCTGAGCGCCGGCCAGGCCCTGGCCCAGGCCGCGCCGGCCCAGAACGAGGAACCATCCCAGGTTGACGAGGTCATCGTCACCGGCTTCCGGGCCTCGCTGGCGAACGCGCTGAATCTGAAGAAGAACTCGAACCTGATCATCGAGTCGGTGACCGCCGAGGACATGGGCAAGTTCCCCGACCAGAACATCGCCGAGTCGCTGCAGCGCCTGCCGGGCGTGCAGATCGACCGCGAGAACGGCCAGGGCACCAAGGTCCGCATCCGGGGCCTCGACCAGAACGTCACGGTGCTGAACAACGAGATCTTCGTCAGCGGCCTGGAGATCTTCCGCCTCTATGAAGGCAAGATCACCCAGGACAACTCGCTGGAAGGCATCCCCTCGCAGCTGATCGGCGGCGTCGACGTCTACAAGTCGCCCGACGCCTCGCTGCTGGAAGGCGGCCTGGGCGGCATCATCAACCTGAAGACCCGCAACGCCCGCGACCTGGCCGACGACACCACCATCGCCGGCGACATCCGCGGTCAGAAGGGCTCGGGCACCGACTGGACCCCCACCGGCTCGCTGGTGCTGGGCCACAAGTTCAGCGACCGCTTCGCCGTGCTGGGCACGATCTCGTATGACAAAACCGACAGCCATACCGACGTGCTGGCCGGCGAGAACCGCGGCGGCTGGGCCTTCGAGGACCGTCCGCAAGGCGCGGGCACGGTCGACGTCTGGTCGCCGGAGTACCGCTACGCCACCTATCGCGACCAGGAACGCAAGCGCCTGGGCGCCTCGGTGAACCTCGACTTCGCCCTGACCGACTCGCTGCAGCTGACCGGCGACTGGTTCCACTCCGACCTGAAGATCCTGACCTCCGAGGCCTCGATCAAGTTCCCGTTTGCCAACGAGAACGCCAACTATTCGGCGGCCGGCTTCACCAAGGACACCAACGGCGTCCTGCAGACCGGCACGGTCACCGCCAACTCGGCCGAAGGCACCTCGTACGTGCAGAACGCCGAGGCCAAGACCGACAACTTCCAGGTCGGGCTGAACTGGGACAACGGCGGCCGCCTGACCGGCAGTGTCCGGGCGGCCTATTCGACCAGCGACTATGTCAGCGACAGCGGCAACAACGACGTCCGCTACACCCAGTACACCGTGCGCAACGGCACGGCCGCGGGCCTGGTGCCCAACGCCACCGCGCCGGCGACCTTCACCTACACCTATACCAACGGCGACAACCCGACCTTCACCCCGGCCAATCCGAGCCAGTTCACCACCCCCAGCAGCGTCTTCGCCAAGTCGCACTGGGTGTTCGGCGAACGGACCGGCATCGACAACACCTCGGCCCGGATCGACTTCAAGTACCGTCCGGAATTCGGCGAGAACGGCAATCTGGTGATCAGCGCCGGCGCCCGCTACGCCGAGCGCAAGGTCGACTCCGACTTCCTGCTGCTGCTGGCCGACTATTCGGGCAAGGGCGAGCTGAACGGCCAGGCTCTGGGCCAGGACTGGACGCCGCTGGGCTACTTCCAGGACGGCGCCATCGGCTACAAGTCGTGCGGCCTGCCGGCCGGCACGCCGGGCCGTCCGAACTGCGGCCAGACCGCCACCGACGACGGCCGCTTCGGTGCGTCCCCGGCCCTGATCACGCCGTACCAGACGGCGGCCAGCAATCCGGAACGCTTCGAACTGCTGACCGTCGGCGGCATCTCGGCCCTGTTCCAGAACCGCGACCAGATGAAGAACCCGGTCCAATGGCTGTCGGCGCTCTATCCGTCGACGCCGTTCAAGTACTACCGGGACCCGATCCAGTCGTTCAACGTCAAGGAAAAGACCACGACCGGCTACATGATGGCCGACGCGGGCTCCGTCGAGGACCGCTATCACCTGAACGCCGGCGTCCGGGTGGTGAAGACCGAACTGACGATCGACTCCAGCGCCACGCCGACCGTGCCCAACTACTACGGCACCGACAGCTGGAACGGGGTGATCTCCAATCCGGAGCACATCACCACCTCGCGCTCCTACACCGACGTTCTGCCCAGCTTCAGCGGCGTGTTCGACGTCACCGACAGCGACAAGGTCCGCGTCTCGGCGGCCCGCGTCATGTCGCGTCAGAACCTGTTCCAGCTGGGCACGGGCTCCAGCTACAACTTCACCCGCAGCTCGACCCCGGGCCCGAACCTCAACCGCTTCCTCTACACCAACGGCAGCGGCGGCAATCCGGAGCTGGACCCCTACCGCGCCTCGCAGTTCGACGCGGCCTATGAGCGCTACTTCGGCACGCAAGGCCTGCTGTCGGCCGCGGTCTTCTACAAGAACGTCGACTCGTTCATCCAGACCGACACGGTCTCGCGGACGGTGGCCGACGGTTCGGTGGAAGGCGCCACGGCCGGGATCTTCACCCAGCCGGTGAACGGTGAGGGCGGCGAGATCAAGGGCGTCGAACTGGCCGCGCAGTACGCGTTCGCCAACGGCCTGGGCTTTACGGCCAACTACACCTACTCGGACTCCAAGTCGTCCAACGCCAACGACTACCAGGACAACCTGCCGATCCCAGGCGTGGCCAAGCACGCGTTCAACATCCAGGGCTATTACGAGGCGCACGGCTTCGAGGCGCGCCTGTCCTATGCCTGGCGCGACAAGAGCTACCAGGGCAACTTCGCCTTCGGTTCGGGGGCGGACACCCACTCGCTGGGCACCTGGGAGCGAGCCTATGGCCAGCTGGACGGTCAGATCGGCTACGCGGTCAACGACCAGATCAAGGTGGTGCTGGAAGGCATCAACCTGACCAAGGAAGACAGCGGCCGCTACCTGCAATGGGAAAACCTGCCGTTCCGCTACGCCACCGGCGACCGTCGGGTGGTGCTGGGCGCCCGGTTCAAGTTCGGCATGTAGGCCGGACCGGGGCGCACCGTCCGGCGCGCTCCGAGGATTTGAGTTGGAACCTTCGGCCGGTCGGGCGAAGGTTCCCCGGCGTGGCGGCGGCTCATCCCCCGTCGCCCGCCGAGCGCCCGGCGCCGGCCGGTCCCCAGCGGCCGGCGCCGCTTCTTCTCTCGTTTCGGGAGGACGTCATGAGCGACAGGTCCATCCGCTCGATCGCCATCGTCGGCGGCGGCACGGCCGGCTGGATGGCGGCTTGCCTGCTGAGCCAGACTTTGCGCGGCACGGGCTGCGCCATCACCCTGGTCGAGTCGCCCGATATCGGCACGGTGGGGGTCGGCGAGGCGACCATCCCGCCGATTTTCGACTTCCTGAAGCTGATCGAGGTCGATCTCGACGCCTTCATCCCGGCTGCCCAGGCCACGTTCAAGCTGGGCATCAAGTTCGATGACTGGCGCGCGATCGGCGACAGCTACTGGCATCCGTTCGGGACGTTCGGCGTGTCGATCGATCGTCGGCCCTTCCACCACGTCTTCCATAAGGCGCGAGTTCAGGGGCTGGACCCGACGGTGTCGCAGTTCAGCCTGGCCGCCGCCCTGGGCGACGCCGGCCGGCTGGCCCATCCCGATCCCCGCGTCCCCGGGCCGCTGGCCGGCCTGCGCCAGGCCCTGCATTTCGACGCGGTGCTGGTCGCCCGCTTCCTGCGTGACCACGCCGAGCGCCGCGGCGTGCGGCGGCTGGAGCGCGAGGTGGCCGAGGCGAAGCTGCGCGACGACGGCTTCATCGAGGCCCTGGCGCTGAAGGGCGGCGGCGAGCTGGCGGCCGACCTCTATATCGACTGCTCGGGCTTCCGCGGCCTGCTGATCGAACAGGCCCTGGGCGCCGGCTACGAGGACTGGACGCGCTGGCTGCCCTGCGACCGCGCCCTGGCCGCGCCCACCGCCCATGCCGGTCCGCCGCCGCCCTATACCCAGGCCGTGGCCATGGACGCCGGCTGGCGCTGGCGGATCCCGCTGCAGCACCGGGTGGGCAACGGCTATGTCTATTCCAGCGCCTTCATCGACGACGGCGCGGCCCAGGACGAACTGCTGTCGGCGATCGGCCAGCCCCTGGCCGAGCCGCGCAAGCTGAGCTTCACCGCGGGGCGCCGCAAGACGATGTGGAGCCGCAACTGCGTGGCCCTGGGCCTGGCGTCCGGTTTCCTGGAGCCCCTGGAATCCACCAGCATCCACCTGGTGTGCAGCGGCCTCTACAAGCTGCTGGACCACTTCCCCGACCGCGACTTCGCCTCGGTCAACATCGCCGCCTACAACCGCGCCCTGGCCGACGAGTACGAGACCTATCGCGACTTCATCCTGCTGCACTATTGCGTGACGGCCCGCGACGACACGGCGTTCTGGCGCGACCGAACGGCCGCGCCGCTGCCCGATCGCCTGGCCGAGCGGCTGGAGCTGTACCGCGCCTGTGGCCGGGTCGACGCCAAGCCGGGCGAGCTGTTCACCGACCTTTCGTGGTTCTACATCTTCGAGGGGATGGGGGTGACGCCCAAGGCCTATGACCCGCTGGTCGATGCGTCGAATTTCCAGCAGGTGCGGGCCGTCCTGCCCGAACTGACCGCGCGGATCGCTGCGGTCGTGGCCCAGAGCCCCACCCACGAAGCCGCGCTGGCGGCCATCGTCCGCCGCAGCGCCGCCTGAACATGATATCCTCCAAGTCCAATGGTCGGGTACCGCTCACAGCCTATCTAGACAGCGCTGTCAATCTGTGTTGAGGTTTCGCCGTCAGAGGGGCGCCAGCCTCCGCTTCAGGGAAGGAAACACCCACGCACCGCCCGCGCGCCCGATGGCGAGCGGCGTCCGCTCCATTTCGATTCGTCCCGTTCCAGCGCCGACCTGCCGGCGGGGACGACGCGCCTCGTCCGACCCTCCGGCGACGGCGCGCCTGGATCCCCTGTCATCGGGGGCTCTCCAAACTCCGGCGCGACGATGTTCTCCCCGTCGCGCCGGTTCTTTGCCGCGCAATGTTCGCCCGCGCCCGCGTCGTTCGGGCCGCTTCCCGAAGGTGTTGAATGACCGTCCGCTCCCGTCGCCTTGCGATCTCGGCCCTGCTCGCCTCGACCATCGTCGCCTCGGCCAGTCTGGCGAGCATCCCGGCCTTCGCCCAATCCAGCACCGCCCATCCCGATCAATGGCCCGTCGCGGCCAGTCCGGCGGCGATCACCGACGCCAGGACCGAGGCCTTCATCGGTGAGCTGGTGGCTAAGATGAGCGTCGAGGAAAAGGTCGGCCAGACCATCCAGGGCGACATCGCCTCGATGACGCCCAAGGACCTGGAAAAGTACCCGCTCGGCTCGATCCTCGCTGGCGGCAACTCGGCCCCGGGCGGCAATGACCGCGCTCCGCCCCAGGCCTGGACCGACCTGATCGACGCCTACCGCAAGCAGTCGCTGGCCGCCCGGCCGGGTCATGTCCCCATTCCCCTGCTGTTCGGCATCGACGCCGTGCACGGACATAACAACATCGTCGGGGCGACGATCTTCCCGCACAATATCGGCCTGGGCGCCATGCGCGACCCGGCCCTGATCGGCCGCATCGGCCAGGCGACGGCCGAGGAGGTGGCGGTGGTCGGCGGCGACTGGACTTTCGGGCCTACGGTCGCCGTGCCGCGCGACGACCGCTGGGGCCGCAGCTACGAGGGCTATGCCGAGGACCCAGAGGTGGTGAAATCCTATTCGGGCCCCATGACCCTGGGCCTGCAGGGGACTCTCAAATCCGGCCAGCCCCTGGCTGCGGGCCACATCGCTGGATCGGCCAAGCACTTCCTGGCCGACGGCGGCACCGAAGGGGGCAAGGACCAGGGCGACGCCCAGATCCCCGAGGCCGAGCTCGTCGCCATCCACGCCCAGGGCTATCCGCCCAGCATCGACGCCGGCATCCTGACTGTGATGGCCTCGTTCTCCAGCTGGAACGGCCAGAAGATCACGGGCAACAAGAGCCTGCTGACCGACGTGCTGAAGGGGCGGATGGGCTTTCAGGGCTTCGTGGTCAGCGACTGGAACGCCCACGGACAGCTCGCCGGCTGCACCAACACCAGCTGCCCGCAGGCGATGAACGCCGGGCTCGACATGTACATGGCCCCCGACAGCTGGAAGGGCCTTTACGACAGCACCCTGGCCCAGGTGAAGGCGGGCGAGATCCCGATGGCGCGGCTGGACGACGCCGTGCGGCGGATCCTGCGGGTCAAGGTCAAGGCGGGGCTGTTCGAGCGCGTCGCGCCCACCGTCCAGGGCCGCTTCGATCGCCTGGGCGCGCCCGAGCACCGCGCGATCGCCCGCGAGGCGGTGGCCAAGTCGCTGGTGCTGCTGAAGAACGACGGCGTGCTGCCGGTCAAGCCGGGCGCCAAGGTGCTGGTGGCCGGCGCCGCCGACGACATCGGCAAGGCCTCGGGGGGCTGGACCCTGACCTGGCAGGGCACGGGCAACAAGAACAGCGACTTCCCGCACGGCCAGTCGATCTGGGGCGGGATCGAGCAGGCGGTGAAGGCCGCCGGCGGCCAGGCGGAGCTGGCGCCCGACGGCAAGTTCGCCACCAAGCCGGACGTGGCCATCGTGGTGTTTGGCGAGGACCCCTACGCCGAGTTCCAGGGCGACGTGACCAATCTCGGCTACCAGCTGGGCGACAAGGCCGACCTGGCCCTGCTCAAGCGGTTGAAGGCGCAGGGCATTCCGGTGGTGTCGGTGTTCCTGTCGGGCCGTCCCCTGTGGGTGAACCCCGAGATCAACGCCTCGGACGCCTTCGTCGCCGCCTGGCTGCCGGGCAGCGAGGGCGGCGGCGTCGCCGACGTGCTGGTGGCCGGCCAGGACGGCAAGCCCAAGCGCGATTTCCAGGGCAAGCTCGGCTTTTCCTGGCCCAAGCGAGCCGACCAGGGGCCGCTGAACCGCGGCCAGCCGGGCTACGACCCGCAGTTCGTCTATGGCTACGGCCTGTCCTACGCCAAGCCGGGCAAGGTCGGCGTCCTGCCCGAGGACCCGGGCAAGGTGGCGGCGGCCGGCAGCGTCGACCGCTACTTCGTCGACGGCCGAGTGGCGGCGCCGTGGCGGATGGACTTCGTGGGCGCCGGTTCGGTCAAGGCGATCGACGCCGGGGCCCAGGAGAACGCCCGCCAAGCGACCTGGACCGGGCAGGGCATGGTGGCCATCCACGGCCCGCCGGTCGACCTGTCGCGCCAGACCACCGGCGACATGGCGGTGAGCGTCCGTTACCGGATCGACGCGGCTCCGACCGGTCCGGTGACCTTGAGCATCGGCTGCGCCGACGACGCCTCGTGCGCCGGGACGATCGACGTCACCTCCGCCGTCAAGGAAGCGCCGCTGAACGAATGGCGGGACGTGAAGATCAAGCTGTCCTGCTTCCAGGCGGCCGGGGCGAAGATGGACCATGTCACCGCGCCGTTCGTGGTCGGCGCCAGCGGGCCGTTCTCGCTGTCCCTGACCGAGGTGCGACTCGCGTCGAACGAGGGCGACGCTGTCTGCCCGAACTAGGACGCTGCTCGGAAATGAAACCTTCTTCGACAGGCTCAGGATGAGGTTTCTAGGGCTAGGCTCCAAATGGCCCTCATCCTGAGCTTGTCGAAGGAAGAGGACCACGCACGGCGTTGGACGGCGCCAGCAACACAGGGGTCTGGCCCCGCTTAGCCCGGCTTGGCTATACTCGCGCCATGTCCCGCACCACGCCCGCCACCCTCGCCCTGACCAAGGCCGGGGTCGAGTTCACGGTCCATGCCTACGACTACGATCCGGACGCCGACAGCATCGGCCTGGCCGCGGCGGCGGCCCTGGGCGAGGACCCTGGCCGAGTGCTCAAGACCCTGATGGCCCTGGTCGACGGCAAGCCGATGCTGGTCATCGTCCCCTCGGACCGCGAGGTGGCGATGAAAAAGCTGGCGGCGGCGGCCGGCGGCAAGTCGGCCCAGATGATGAAGCCGGCCGACGCCGAGCGGATCAGCGGCTACAAGGTCGGCGGCATCAGCCCGTTCGGGCAGCGCAAGCCGCTGCCGGCGGTGATCGAGGCCGACGCCCTGGCCGAGACCTACGTCTATATCAACGGCGGCCAGCGCGGCCTGCAGGTGAGGCTGGATCCCAACGCCGCCAAGGCGGTTCTGAAGGCGGCGGCGGCCCAGGTGTCTTCCTGATCCGCCTCTCCGGCCAACGAATTCATGAAGCGGGCCAGTACCGCATCGCCACGTCGCAGCGCTCGTAGCGGCCGCCGAACAACGCCATGATCTCGGCGTCGTGCTGGAAGCCGAGCTTCTCGTAGAGGTGGATGGCTGCCGCGCACTTGCGGTTGGTCAGCAGGTACAGCCGGTCGGCCACGCCCATGGCCTCGGCCCGCTCGAGCGCCGCCGCCAGCAGGAACTCGCCGACCTTGCGGCCCCGCGCCGCTTCCAGGACGCCCATCTTGGTCAGCTCGAACCAGCCGTCCTTCATCCGCATGATCGCGCAGGTCCCCACCACGCCGAGGTCCGGGGTCTGGGCGAACAGCACCGCCCCGCCCTTGTCGACGATCAGCGCGCGCGGGTTCTCCAGCAGGGTGACGTCGTTTTCCTCCAGCGTGAACATCTGCGAAATCCAGGCGGCGTTGATCGCGTAGAAGGCTCCGGCCAGGTCGTCGGAGAACTCGCGGACCGTCAGGCCGCGCGCCGCGGTCACGCGATCGACCAGCGACCTGGCGTCGAGCCGCGCCTCCAAGGCCGAAATCTGGTCGAGCAACGCCTGCTCGCCGCCGTCGCAAAGCTCGGTCACGGCCGCCGCGACCCGGGGCCAGATCTCCCGCTGGGCCGCGCCGATCACCCGCGCACCGTCCTCGGTCAGCGATAGGGTCTTGTGGCGCAGGTCGCGCGCCCCGCGGCTAACCGCGACCAGGCCCTGGTCCACCAGGCCCTGCACGGTGCGGGTGATGGTCGGCTGGCTGAGTCGCAGGCGCTGAGCCAGGGCGCCGATTGTCAGGGCGCCGTCCTGCTTCAGCGCCGCCAGCAGCACCTGCTGTGCGGGCTGGATCGGCAGGTCGTGCGCCTGGAGAACGGCCGTCGCTTCCGCCTGGAGGCGGTCGGACAGCCGCTTGAGCCGGCTGCCGAGAAAGGCCGGCCCAAGGTCGGCGAGGGTGTCTGGAGTCATCGCGCGCCTCATCAATATAGCGCGCTATATATAACTGCCTAAGCGGGCTGGAGCAAGCAGCGGCGGCGCGCCGACCGAATCCGGGCAGGCGCGTCGCTCGCCGTTCATCTCGCCGACGATCGGGACGTCGAACCTATTGGCAAGGCATGGCGTCGCCGCCGTCCAGGTCGATCCGATAGCACAGCTCCACGCCGCTCTCGGTTTCGCGGACGATAACCGAAACCTCGTTGTCGGCGTCGACGGGCGGACGCCACATCTCCACGAAGGCGATCGCCGCCTCCTCGAAACTGGACGCATCCACGGCGTGGCCATGGCTGCGGTCGTCGTCGCGGGCGTGAACGCGATAGGTCTGGATCTCGGACATCAGTCGCTCCTTCCGGCTGAAAACGCCCGAACCCGCGAATGGATTCATCGGTCGAAAGCCCGATCGCAAATGGAGGTCTGGTTTGGCGTTTGGACACTCACGCATTCGCTCGCCGGCCGAGCGTTCGCTCCAGGAACGGCCTCATGCGGCGGACGACTTGTTCGAGTTGAACCTCGAGCAGCCAATGGCCGCCGTCCAGAAGGTGGAGTTCGGCGTCGGGCAGGTCGCGCAGATAGGCCCGCGCGGACGCTTCGGGCATGTAGCCGTCCTGCGGTCCCCACAAAATAAGCGCCGGCGGCCGGTGGTCGCGCAAATAGGCCTGATAGCGGGGAAACCAATCGAGATTCTGTTGCAGCCCGGCCAGGACGTCGACGGTGATCGCCTTGCGCCGCGGCGTCATCAGCGCCCAATGCAAGGTCCAGAGGTCGGGCGGGATCAGGTCGGCCAGCTCGGGCCGCACGTCGTTGAGGAACTCCGCCTTGAATTCCTCCTCGGTGACGGCCTGGGCCAGCGCCGCCCGCGCTTCGGCTTCAGGGCGGCGGAGAATATCGAAGAGCCCTTCGTACTTCGGCCCGAACGCGTCCTCGTAGATGTCGCCGTTCTGGATGATCACGGCCGTCACCGCCTCCGGCCGCGCGATCGCCAGCCGAAGGCCGATCTGCGAGCCGAAGTCATGGAGGTAGAGAGCGAAGCGGTCGACGCCAAGCCTGTCGAGGAAGCGCGCCAGGAACGCCGCATACCCGTCGAAGTCGTAGGCGAAACCAGCGGGGGTGTCGCTGTAGCCGCAGCCGGGGAAGTCCGGCGCCAACAGGCGCCAGCGATCGGAGAGCGCCGGCATCAAGGCGCGAAATTCGTAGGATGAGCAGGGATAGCCGTGCGGCAGCAGGATCACCGGCGCATCGGCGGCGCCGGCCTCCCGGTAGAAGACCTCATACCCGTCAAGCTTGAGCCGCCTGTGCGCTACCGCCGCTAAGGTCACCTGAGCCGCTCCGCTCCGAGGATGGAGCCCCCAGCTCAAGAACCGGCTCGTCTGGCCCGGGTTCCGCCAGCGGACGCCCTTCCGCCTCTCCGAACGGGCGCTGCTAGCCTCCGGACGCGCCCTAGACGTCCACCTCGGCGTCCAGCGCATTTTCCTGGATGAACTCGCGGCGGGGCTCGACCAGGTCGCCCATCAGGCGGCTGAACATGTCGTCGGCGTCGTCGGCGTGGTTGACGCGGACCTGCAGCAGGGTGCGAGCCTCGACGTCCAGAGTGGTTTCCCACAGCTGGTCCGGGTTCATCTCGCCCAGGCCCTTGTAGCGCTGGATCGACAGGCCCTTGCGGCCGGCGTCCAGCACCGCGCCCACCAGGTCGAGCGGGCCGCGCACGGTGGTCGACTTGTCCTTGCGCCGGAAGACGGCCGAGCCGGAGAAGATGTCGGCCAGGGCGCCGGCCCGTTCGGCCAGCCGGCGAGCGTCGGCGGCGTGCAGCAGGCCGTCGTCCAGCACCACGCTTTCGGTCACGCCGCGGCGGATCCGCTTGAAGACGAACGCGGTGTCGCCGCGCTCGCCCGACCACGGGCCGTCACCTTCCTCCGCATACAGATCAAGTCGTTTGGCGGCGGCGGCGATGTCGGGCGCATCCCCGAACAGGCCGGCCAGGGCCGCCTGCTCGATGGCGAAGGCGGGCGCGCGCTGCGACAGGCGGTCGATATTGCCCTTGGCCTGGCGGCACAGCTGGACCAGGGCCAGCAGGTCCTGGCCGGTGCGGCGCTCGCCCGAGGGCAGGTCCAGTTCGGCCCCGTCGACCCCTTCGTCAACCAGGAAGGCGTCCATCTCGCTGTCATCCTTAAGGTAGCGCGAGGACTTGCCCTTGGCGGCTTTGTAGAGCGGCGGCTGGGCGATGTAGATGTAGCCGCGCTCGATCAGCTCCGGCATCTGACGGTAGAAGAAGGTCAGCAGCAGGGTGCGGATGTGGGCGCCGTCGACGTCGGCGTCGGTCATCAGCACGATCTTGTGGTAGCGCACCTTGTCCGGGTTGAAGTCGTCGCGGCCGATGCCCGCGCCCAGGGCCGTGATCAGCGTGCCGATCTGGTCGGACGACAGCATCTTGTCGAAGCGGGCGCGCTCGACGTTCAGGATCTTGCCGCGCAGGGGCAGGACGGCCTGGTTGTCGCGGTTGCGGGCCTGCTTGGCGCTGCCGCCGGCCGAGTCGCCCTCGACGATGAAGATCTCGGACTTGGCCGGGTCGCGCTCAGAGCAGTCCGCCAGCTTGCCCGGCAACGAGGTGATGTCGAGCGCGCTCTTGCGACGGGTCAGTTCGCGGGCCTTGCGGGCCGCTTCCCGGGCGGCGGCGGCCTCGGCGATCTTGCCGACGATGGCCTTGGCCTCGTTCGGATGCTCCTCGAACCAAGTGGCCAGGCCTTCCTGCACCAAACTCTCGACCGCCGGGCGCACTTCGGACGAGACCAGCTTGTCCTTGGTCTGCGAGCTGAACTTGGGGTCCGGCACCTTGACCGACAGCACGCAGGTCAGGCCTTCGCGGGCGTCCTCGCCCCCGACGCTGACCTTTTCCTTCTTGGTGATGCCCGAGCTCTCGGCGTAGCCGGTGATGATGCGCGTCAGCGCGCCGCGGAACGCCGACAGGTGCGTGCCGCCATCCCGCTGCGGGATGTTGTTGGTGAAGCACAGCATGTGCTCGTGGTAGCTGTCGTTCCACCACAGGGCCAGGTCGACCTCGACCTTGTCCTTGCGGCCGCGGATGACGATCGGGGTCTTCAGCAGCGGGGTCTTGGCCTTGTCCAGGTGGCGCACGAAGGCCTCGATGCCGCCCTCGTAGTGCAGCTTCTCGAGCCAGGGCTCGGCGTCGCGGTCGTCCTTGAACCAGATGGTCACGCCCGAGTTCAGGAAGGCCAGCTCGCGCAGGCGATGCTCCAGCGTCTTCCGGTCGAACTCGATGAAGGCGAAGGTGTCCTTGGACGGGAAGAAGGTCACCTCGGTGCCGGTCAGCACCTCGCCGGCCTTGGGACCGTCGGCGCGGATGGGCGAGTCGCCGGTCACCTTCAGCGAGGTCACCGCGTCGCCGCGCTCGAAGCGCATCTGGTGGCTGTGGCCGTCGCGGTGGATCTTCAGTTCCAGCCAGTCGCTGAGCGCGTTGACCACCGAGACGCCCACGCCGTGCAGGCCGCCCGAAACCTTGTAGCTGTTCTGGTCGAACTTTCCGCCGGCGTGCAGCTGGGTCATGATGACCTCGGCCGCGCTGACGCCCTCGCCCTCGTGGATGCCGACCGGAATGCCGCGGCCGTCGTCGGTGACCGTCACCGAGCCGTCGGCGTTGAGGATCACCTCCACCCTGGTGGCGTGGCCGGCCAGGGCTTCGTCGATGGCGTTGTCGACCACCTCGTAGACCATGTGGTGCAGGCCCGAGCCGTCGTCGGTGTCGCCGATGTACATGCCGGGGCGCTTGCGCACCGCGTCCAGGCCCTTGAGCACCTTGATGGAGTCGGCGCCGTACTCGCCGGTCATCACTTCGGGGGCCGACATTTCCGAACCGTCGGCGGTGGTGAGGCGATCGGTGTTGGCGTCGGCTTCAGGGCCTTTGGTCTCTTCGGTCATACGTCTTCCAATGCGGTCAGGCCGAGTTCGCTGACGCGAACGCCCAGAGCCCGACCTTTCAGATGGTCGAACAGCGACTCGTCGGTGCCTGTCAGAAAAGCCTGCAGGCCGAGCGCCGTGATTTCGTCGGCCAGGGCGGCCCGCCTTTTCAGGTCGAGATGCGCGGCGACTTCGTCGAGCAACAATATAGGATTCGGCGCGTCCTTCGCACGCGAAAGTCGCGCGGCCTGGGCCAAAACCAGGTTCAGAATCAGCGCTTTCTGCTCCCCGGTCGAACATTCCGCGGCGGGACGGTCCTTGTCGACGTGGTGGATGGCCAGATCGCCCCGGTGCGGGCCGGTCAGGGCGCGTCCGGCGGCCCCGTCGCGAGGGCGGGCGGCGGCCAGGGCGACGGCGAGCCGGGCCTCGATTTCGCCGGCCTCGACGCCGTCCAGCGCCAGTCTTTCCCACTCGCCGGTCAGGGCCAGGCGAGCGCGGGGGAAGGGGCGGTCGCCGCGGCCGTCGATCTCGGCCTGCAGGGCCCGGAGCGTCCGGGCCCGGGCCGCCGCCATCAAGGCTCCGGCCTGGCCCAGCCGGGCCTCCAGGGCGGCCAGCCAGATGGCGTCGGCCGGCTGGCCGGTCTCCGCGGCGTCGGTCAGCAGCCGCATGCGCTCGCGCTGGGTCTTGTCATAGGCGTTGGCGTGGCGGGCGTGGTCGGGCTCGCCGGCGAACACCAGGCGGTCGAAGAACTTGCGCCGCTCGCCCGCCGCCTCGAGGAACAGCCGGTCCTGGGCCGGGGTCAGCCAGATGGGGCGAACATAGTCGGCCAGGCGCCCGGGCGGGACGGTCTCGCCCTCGACACGGACCACCCGGCGGGCCGCGCCGGCCAGCTCGACGCCGGTTCCCAGCCGCACCGGCTCGTCGTCTCCGGCCTGGGCCTCGGCGGCGACGGCCCAGGCGCGGCCCCCGGCCTCGCCGGGCAGCCGGCGGCCGACCTCGGTCAGGCCGGAGCCTCGCAGGCCCTTGCCCGGCGACAGCAGGCTGACGGCCTCCAGCAGGTTGGTCTTGCCCGCCCCGTTGGCCCCGAACAGATAGACGCTGGCCCCTTCCGGACAGAGCCGCGCGCGCTCGTACGAGCGGAAGTCGGTCAGGGTCAGCGAAAGGAGGGCGGCGCGGCTCACCCACGCGTTCTTAGAGCATCGCGCGGAAAAGTGGACGCCGGTTTTCCGCAAGAGCGATGTGAATCGCGGGACTTGCCACAGCCTGTTCGGGTCCCAGGTCCGAGCGCCGCGATCAGCCCAGGTCGCGTCGGCGGCCGATCGAGGCGTGAGCCATCAGGCGGGCGGGGTGACGCAGGGCGTGGGCCATGTGTGGCCCGGCCACCAGGGCCAGCGCCCAGGCGGTCCCGCTGAAGACGATGGCGGCGATGCGGTCCCAGCGCGTGTGCATGGCGGCCTCCTTGCGATGCGCCTTCCGCTGTGCGCCCCGATCGTGGCGTAGGCGGGTTGGGACGGCGCCCGAATCTGGGCCTCGCCCGGAGCCGGTCGCGCGAGGCCTACCGTTCCTGGTCGGTCGAGCGCATCAGGATCTCGTTGATCATCACGTGCGGGGGCCTGGAGACGGCGTAGAGGATCGCGTCGGCGACGTCCTCGGCGGTCAGCTGGCGCATGGCCTCGGCCGAGGTGTTCACGGCGGACTGCACGGCCGCGACGGCGATGTGGTCGCGCAACTCGGTGGCGGCCATGCCGGGGGAGATCACGGTCACCCGGATGTTGTCCTTGTGGACCTCCTTGCGCAGCGACTCGGAGAAGCCGGCCACGCCGAACTTGGTGGCGGAATAGGCCGCGGCCATCGGGTTGGCGACATGGGCGGCGGTCGAGGCGATGTTGACGATGTGGCCGTCCTTGCGAGCGGTCATGCCGGGCAGGGCGGCCTGGGTGGCGGCGATCAGGCCCAGCAGGTTGAGCTCCAGCATCGACCGCCAGCGGGCGAGGTCGGCGGTGGCCACGGGCTCCAGGTACATGACCCCGGCGTTGTTGATCAGGATGTCGACCCGCCCGAAGGTCTCCTCGGTCTCACGGACCGCGCGCTGGGCCTGGGCCTCCTTGGTGAAGTCGGCGACGATCACCAGGGCCTCCCCACCGAGCGCCTCGATCCGGCCGGCCAAGTCGCGCAGGCGATCCTCGCGACGGGCGGCCAGGGCCACCTTGGCGCCGGCCTTGGCCAGGCCCAGGGCCACGGCCTCGCCAAAGCCCGACGACGCGCCGGTGACCAGGGCCACGCGGCCGCTCAAATCCTTGCTCATGGGATGCTCCTCGTCGGCGCCGGAAACGCCCGTCGAGGATATAGGCGCTCGAGCCCCGTCGGCGCCAGGGCGCGGTCAGCCGAACTTGTAGCCGCAGAGCTTGTTGCCATCCAGGTCGCGGAAATAGGCGAAATAGGCGCCCGGCATCCGCTCGCCGGGCGCGCCCTCGCAGGTCCCGCCCAGTTCGATGGCCTTGGCGTGGAAGGCGTCGACCGCCTCGCGGCTCTCGAAATCGAAGCCGCCCATCGTGCCGTTGCCGACGCAGGCCGGCTCGCCGTCATAGGGTCCCAGCACGCCGAACAGGCCTGTGCCCTTGCCCCGATAGAGCCGTCCGCCCGAGGGGTGCTCGTAGACGCCGGTCATGCCGATCGTGCCGAGCAGGGCGTCGTAGAACGCCTTGGCCGCCTCCAGCCTGTTGGACCCCACCGTCATGTAGCTGACCCTGGCCATGCGCGCCTCCCGTTTTCTTATGCAACGGAGGCTAGCACGGGCGGCGATGCCTGCAAGAGGCCCCTTTGTTCCGGGATTCGCGCGCAAGTCGTCGCAGGAACCGGAAGTTGCTTGCGCAACAAGGTTTCTATGTTCTGAATAGCGGTACCAAACCCTGGGGAGGGGGATATGAAACTCAAGGCTTTCGGCGCACCGCGCCAATGGTGGCAGAGCAATCCGGAGCTCGGTATCGCGACCGGCTGGGCGGTGATCTGCGGTGGACTCTGGCTGGTGGTGCGGATCCTCGGGGTGGCCTGAGGCTGTCGCGCGGAAAACCCCTGAGACGGGGTTCCGCAAAAGGTCGCGCAGAGACAAAACCGGTGCAAGCCGCGTGCAGCCACGCGGCGCGGCGGCTCTAGCGACGCGCGTTCATCTTGAAACGTGGGATCAGCACGCAACGGGCCTGGCCGTTTAGGATCGCCACGCGGGCCGCATAGCGCGACGGCGGCGCGAAATAGGAACGGCGGCCGCCGGTCTCGACGCCCAGGAAGACGGGCCCCGTGAACTGGCAGACGGGATAAGGGCCGCCGCTTCCGGGTTCGCCCGGCCGTCGGGTGCACATCATGTGACCGACCCGATATTCGAAACTCGCCCCCTCGTACCGCGTGACCTGGGCCGTGCCCCAGGCCCGCTGGTAGCGGGTCTGGTCCAGGGGCGGGCAAGGGGGACCGCGAAGGCTCCAGAACGCGGCCTCGTCCGCCGACGCGTTTTTCTGGGCGAGATAGATCGCGGCGCAGATCCCGACCGACGCTGCGATCACCACCCACCCGCCGAGGCTCATGCCGCTGTCGAGGATGTTTCGACCGCCTCGCTGTCTGGCCATGAAAATCCGCCCCTCTGACGTCGCCAGTGGGCAGGATCGCTGGAAGGCCGTCAATCCTGGATGCGGACAGACCGGAACCGCACAGCAAAACGGGCGCCGCGGCGCCCGTTTCCATAATCAGCGAACCCTCGAAGCCCCTACACCCGCAGCGGCATCAGCACGTACTTCACGCCCGGGTCGGTGGGGTCGACCACCAGGGTGGGCGAGGCCGGGTCGGCGAAGCGGAACTCGGCGATCGGGCCGCCGATCTGGCCGCAGACGTCCAGCAGGTAGCGCGCGTTGAAGCCGATCTCGAAGGCCTCGCCGTCGTAGTCGACCTCGACCTCCTCGACAGCTTGGCCGGCCTCCATGTTGCGGACCGTCAGGGTGATGCGGCCGGGCTCGACCGCCAGTTTCACCGAGCGGCTCTTCTCGGCCGAGATGGTGGCCACCCGGTCGACCGCCTTGGCGAACAGGTCGTTGTCCAGGGTCAGGATCTTGGCGTTGTCGCGCGGGATCACGCGCAGATAGTCCGGGAAGGCGCCGTCGATGACCTTGGAGGTCAGGGCCGCACGGCCGAACTCGAAGCGGACCTTCTGGGCCGAGACCTGCAGGTCGACCTGCTCGCCGGCCGATTCCATCAGGCGGCGGGCCTCCTGGATGGTCTTGCGCGGCACGATGATGCCCGGCAGGCCGGCCGCGCCCTCGGGGGCGTCCATCTCGGCCAGGGCCAGGCGGTGGCCGTCGGTGGCCACGGCGCGCAGCTTGGTCACGCCGCCGTCGTTGACGGTGTGGAGGTACAAGCCGTTCAGGTAATAGCGGGTCTCTTCGGTCGAGATCGCGAAGCGGGTCTTGTCGATCAGCCGGATCAGCTCGTTGGTGTCGACCGAGATGCGGCCCGACAGGCCGTCGCTGCTCATCACCGGGAAGTCGCCGGCCGGCAGCACCGGCAGGTTGAAGCGCGAGCGGCCGGCCTGGATCACCAGGCGCGGGTCGTCGCCGCTGAAGCTGAGCGAGACGTCCGAGCCGTCAGGCAGCTTGCGGACGATTTCATACAGGGTGTGGGCCGGGGCGGTGATCTGGCCGGGCACGTCGATCTGGGCCAGGCCCTCGTCGATGATCTCCATGTCCAGGTCGGTGGCCGAGAACGACAGGGTGTCGCGATCGGCCGACAGCAGGATGTTCGACAGGATCGGGATGGTGTTGCGGCGTTCCACGACGCTCTGCACGTGACCCAGCGCCTTCAGCAGCGCCGCCCGCTCGATGGTAAGCTTCATATCTCGGTCCAGGTCCCAGGGCCGCCGCCGACAGAGAGAATCCCCCGCAGCCCCGCAATGAATGGACTTGCGACATTAGCGTAATCGCGCCGCTGGGGAAGAGGGGGCGCGCGACGGGGTGCGGCGAAATGCGCGCCCCGTCGCGCAAGGCGCCTTGCCTATGCTCCGTCGACGGTCAGGTCGGTGCGTGGTCCTCGTCCTTCGACAGGCTCAGGATGAGGACCATGGGCGAGCCTCGGCCCTAGAAAACCTCATCCTGAGCCTGTCGAAGGACGAGGTTTTCGCTTCCGAAGCCGAACGTGATCCGACCTAGACGGCGGCCGCGCGCTCGGCCCTGGTCGGCAGGGTCCAGCCCGGGCGGATGAAGTGGCAGGTGTAGCCGTTGGGGATGCGCTCCAGATAGTCCTGGTGCTCGGGCTCGGCCTCCCAGAACGGGCCGGCGGGCGCGACCTCGGTCACCACCTTGCCCGGCCACAGGCCCGAGGCGTCGACGTCGGCGATGGTGTCCTCGGCCACGCGCTTCTGCTCGTCGCTCAGGTAGAAGATCGCCGAGCGGTAGCTGGTCCCGATGTCGTTGCCCTGGCGGTTCAGGGTGGTCGGGTCGTGGATCTGGAAAAAGAACTCCAGGATCCGGCGATAGCTGATCACGGCGGGATCAAAGACGATCTCGATGGCCTCGGCGTGGGTCCCGTGGTTGCGATAGGTGGCGTTGGGCACGTCGCCGCCGGAATAGCCGACGCGGGTCTTCAGCACGCCCGGATAGCGGCGCAGCAGATCCTGGACGCCCCAGAAGCAGCCGCCGGCGAGGATCGCGGTCTCGGTGGTCATGGGAGTCGGCCTTTCGTCAGGGCAATGGGCGAGGCTACATGTTGGGCCTGTCCGGCGTGCGCGCAAGCGGCGCGTCCCCTTGCCGAGAGGTCATCCGTGAAGCCCGCCGCCGTCCTGTTCGTCTGCCTGGGAAACATCTGCCGCTCGCCCCTGGCCGAGGCGGCTTTCCGGCAGGAAGCCGCGCGACGCGGCCTGGAGGTCGAGATCGATTCGGCCGGCACCGGGTCCTGGCACGTGGGCCATCCGCCCGACCGCCGCGCCCAGGCGGTGGCGCGGCGGCAGGGGATCGACATTTCCGGCTATCGCGGGCGGCAGGTCACGCCCGACGACTTCCGCCGTTTCAGCCACATCGTCGCGCTGGACCGCGCCAACCTGGCGGACCTGAAAGCCCTGCGGCCGGCCGATGCGACGGGCGAACTGCTGCTATTGCTGGATGTCGTCGAGGGCCGCCAGGGCAAGTCCGTGGCCGATCCCTATTATGGCGAGGACGCCGACTTCGACGTGACCTGGGCCGACGCCGTGGCGGGGGCCAGGGGGTTGGCGGATCGGATCGAGGGAGAGGGCTAGAGCGCTTTTTTCTTCTTCAGCTCGTCTTCCCGGGCCTTGTGCCCGGGATCCCTCTGTCCGCCGTAGGTGCAGCGGTGGCGGTTCGCCAGCGAACCGCTTGCGTCTCACGGTTCAGCTGAACCAGGGGTCCCGGGCACAAGGCCCGGGATGACGGTTCGAGAAAGGGAAACGGCTAGGCCTTGGTGTCGAACGCCTCGCCCGAGGTGTCGCCCGTCGCGGCATAGGGGTTGGCCGCGCCGGCGGTCGGTTCGGCCGGGGCGTCAGGGCCCTTCGAGCCCTTGGCGGCCACGGCGACCATGGCCGGGCGGACCAGGCGGCCCATCAGCTCATAGCCGGCCTGCAGCACCTGGATGACGCCGCCGGCCGAGACCTCGTCCGAGGGCTGCTCCATCACCGCCTGGTGCAGGTGGGGATCGAACTTCTCGCCCTTGGCCGGATCGATCTTCTTGAGGCCGTTGCGCTCGAAGGCGCCCAGCAGCTCCTTCTCGGTCATCTCGACGCCGATGATGAAGTTGGTCACCGCCGCGTCCTGCGAGTCGCGCGGGCTGTGGGCCGTGGCGCGCGACAGGTTGTCGGCCACGCCCAGCAGGTCGCGGGCGAACTTCTGGATCGCATAGGCGCGGGCGTCGTTCATCTCGCGCTCGGCCCGGCGCTTGGTGTTCTCCGCGTCGGCCGCGTAGCGCAGGGCCTGGTCCTTCAGCGCCGCCACTTCCAGCTTCAGCGCCTCGATCTCCTGCGACGCGTCTTCCCACGAAGCCTGGTCGGTATCGAAAGCCACGTCTTCGGCCGGCGTCTGTTCGTCGGTCATCTCGTCCTCTATCCGTCCATCATCCGGCCAAGCACGCGGGCGGTATAGTCCACCAGCGGGATCACCCGGGCATAGTTTAACCGGGTGGGGCCGATCACGCCGATCGCCCCCAGCACCTTCTGTCGGCCCGACATATAGGGCGCCGCGATCAGGGAGGAACCCGAAAGCGAAAAGAGTCGCGTTTCGGCCCCGATGAAAATGCGCACGCCCTCGGCGGTCCGCACGTCGTCCAGCAGGCCGATCAACTGGCCCTTCTGCTCCAGGTCGTCGAACAGCCGCCGCACGCGCTCCAGGTCCTCCCGGGCGCTGGCGTCGGCCAGCAGGTTGGCGCGGCCGCGGACGATCAGGGCGCGGTCGGCGTCATCACCGCCGCTCCAGGCGGCCAGGCCGTCCTCGACCAAACGCGCCGCCGCGGCGTCCAGTTCACGCCGGGCCGTGTCCAGCTCGGCCGCCATCTCGGCCTTGGTCTCGTTCAGCGTACGGCCGCGCAGGCGGGCGTTGAGGAAGTTGGAGGCCTCCTGCAGGGCCGCGGGCGTGACGCCGGCGGCGCGCTTCATCAGCCGGTTCTCGACCGTGCCGTCGTCGAACACCATGATCGCCAGGGCCTGGTCGGCGCCCAGGGCCACGAACTCCACGTGCTTGACCCCGCCCTCACGGACCGGCGCCACCACCACCCCCGCACCGCCGGCCAGGCCGGACAGGATGGCGCTAGCCTCGCCCATCGCCTCCTCGAACGAGCGGCCATGGGCGAACAGCCGCGCCTCGATGGTCCGCCGCTCGTCCTCGCCGATGTCGCCCACCTCCAGCAGGCCGTCGACGAACATCCGCAGGCCGGCATGGGTGGGGATCCGACCGGCGCTGGTGTGGGGGGCGTCCAGCAGGCCCAAGTGGGCCAGGTCCTGCATGGTGTTGCGGATCGAGGCCGGCGACAGGGCCACGCCGCCCCGTGAAAGGGTCCGCGAGCCGACCGGCTCGCCGGTGTCGAGATAGGATTCGACCACGCGCCGGAAGATGTCGCGGGCCCGGGCGTCCAGGTCGGTGAGACTGGGAGTCTGAGCGGAAAAACCCGAAAAAAGCTGTGTCATCTAGCCTTCGAACGCGCCCCAGCGGGCTCCCCAGGTTCCGACGGGATTGGACGACCCCGTCGAAGTTAGGATAAGCGGCCCCATCCTATCACGCAAAGCCCCGGAGTTGTTCCATGCGTCCGTCCGAACGCGCCCCCGACCAAACGCGCGAAGTCACGCTGGAGACCGGCGTCAACCGCTATGCCGAGGGCTCGTGCCTGGTCAGCTTCGGCCATACCAAGGTGCTGGTCACCGCCACGGTCGAGGAAAGCGTCCCGGGCTGGATGCGCAACAAGGGCGCCGGCTGGGTCACGGCCGAGTACGGCATGCTGCCCCGGGCCACGCATACGCGCGGTCGCCGTGAAGCCGCGCAAGGCAAGCAGAGCGGCCGCACCCAGGAAATCCAGCGCCTGATCGGCCGCTCCCTGCGCGCCGTGGTCGACATGAAGGCCCTGGGCGAGCGCCAGATCAGCCTGGACTGCGACGTCATCCAGGCCGACGGCGGCACCCGCACCGCCGCCATCACCGGCGCCTGGGTGGCCCTGCGCATCGCGGTCAACTACCTGATCGAGGAAGGCGTGCTGAAGACCGACCCGATCCTGGGCCAGGTGGCGGCTGTCTCGTGCGGCGTGTTCAAGGACATCCCGGTGCTGGACCTCGACTACGAGGAAGACAGTCAGGCCGAGGCCGACAGCAACTTCGTGCTGACCAACGCCGGCGACATCGTCGAGATCCAGGCCACAGGCGAGAAGCGCGGCTTCACGCGGGCGGAGTTCGAGGGCCTGTTCGCCCTGGCCGAGAAGGGGATCGGGGAGCTGTTCGTGAAGCAGCGGGAAGCGGTGTCGGCGGCGAAGTAGGGCCCGGGAAGCCCCCTTACCATCGTCATCCCGGGCCTTGTGCCCGGGATCCCTCTATCCGCCGCAAGGGCAGGAGGGTGGCGCGCTGGCGCGCCATTTCGCTTCACCGTCGGCTGAACCAGGGGTTCCGGGCACAAGGCCCGGAATGACGGTTGAAAGGAAGTGCGAGGAGGAGAAAGTCTCAGTCCTCCTCGTGAACCTCGCCAGGACCCGGCTCGTACGTCATCAGATCCCCCGGCTGGCAGTCCAGTTCGCGGCACAGGGCGTCCAGGGTGGTGAAGCGCACGGCGCGGGCCTTGCCGGTCTTGAGGATCGACAGGTTGGCGATGGTCACGCCGACCCGGTCCGACAGTTCGGTCAGCGACATCCGTCGCTCCAGCAGGATGCGGTCCAGTTGCACGCGGATGGCCATGGGGTTCTTTCGTCTCCGCGTCGTCAGATTGTCAGTTCGGCTTCCCGGCGAAGGCGCGCGCCCTCGCGGAAGACCTCGGCCAGGACGAACACCACCAGGACCGGGAACCAGGCGCTGAGGCTGAACGAGCCGTCGACGATCTTGGTGTCCGGCGCCAGCCACTTGGCCAGGGCGGCGAAGATGTAGTGGCCGATCTCCAGGGCGGCCAGGACCAGGCCCACCACCCGCAGGCGGCGGACATTGTCCGGATGGAACGGGTCGCCGGCCGTCAGGGTGGAGAACACCCGCCGCAGGCGCTCGACGATCACCATCCAGCCGCCTGACAGCAGGGCCCAGGCGCCCAGCGCCCCGGCGAACAGCGGACCCTTGCTGATCAGCTCGTCGATCGCGCTGCCGATGTGCAGCTTGGCGGTGATCAGTTCGGGATTGAAGCTGAGCAGCAGCACCGCGACCGTGAAGATCGCCAGCAGGCTGACCCAGACCCACAGGCCCACATAGATCACGTCCAGGATGATCTTCAGGAAACTCGATACCGAGCCAGGCCCCAAGGCGCGCATCCGCTCTTCCCCTCACGCAGAAACGCCGACCATGCCCCGGCGGATCGGGACCGGTCAAAGGCGGGCTGGACGCCGGGTCAGAACGTCTTGATCGCGAAGGTCACGGCGGCGAGCGGCAGACCAGCGATCAGCGTCAGCGTGGCCATGCGGGTGGCGACGGCGTCGACGATGCGGATCAGTCTGGCGGCGGACATGGCGGGCCTTCGGGTCGGGTGCGGGACCGCGCCGGCATGGCGTGTCTCCCAGGTTCCGAAGATAGGGGGCGATTCCGCCAGCGCCAATGTTGCTTATCGATAAACGATATTAAACTTTAGCAATGATCGCGCTCACCGAACGGATTATGCGAGGTGTGGCGCCGTGGCCACCATCGCGCTCCGGCGACTGGCGGTTTCGTACCAGGCGGCGAGATTCGGCCGGCCTTGGCGCCAGTCCATCACCTGGCGGACGTCCAGGTAGGCCAGCTGGGCGGCGACCGCGATCTCGCCGATCTCGAAGCGGTCGCTGGGCGGCGTCCGGCGCTCCAGCAGGTCCAGGGCGGCCATTAGCACCGCGCCTTGGCGGTCGAACAGGTCCTGGCGGTGCGGACCCTCGCGCAGGCGCTCGCGGACGATGGCCACGGCGGCGTCGCCCATGCCGTCGGCCATGGCCTGGACAGTCAGGGCGGCCCAGCGGTCCGGACCGGCGGCGGGCGTCAGGGACCGGCCGGCCAGGTGCTCCAGGTATTCGCAGATCACCGGCGAGTCGAAGATCGGCGGGCCGTCGTCCAGGATCAGCACAGGGATCTTCGACAGCGGATTGATCGCCCGCACGCTCTCGTCGGTGAAGGGACTGGCGAGGGTCAGCGCCAGCCGCTCGGCCAGGCCCAGTTCGAAAGCGATCACGCGAACCTTGCGGGCGAAGGGCGACATGGGGGAGTAGAGAAGCTGCATGGTCTTGCCCCGGAAAGGAGTCGCGCGATGACGCTGAAGCTGGAAACTGGAACGAAGCTTGTCGCCGCCACGCACAACCCTGGCAAGGCCAAGGAACTGGCGGCCCTGCTGGACGGCCGGTTCGAGGTGCTGGCGGCCGGGGCCCTGGGCCTGCCCGAGCCGGACGAGACCGAGACGACCTTCGTCGGCAACGCCCTGCTCAAGGCCCGCCACGCCGCCGACCTGTCGGGCCAGATCGCCCTGGCCGACGATTCGGGCCTGTCGGTCGCGGCCCTGGATGGCGCGCCGGGCATCTATTCGGCCCGCTGGGCAGGCCCCGGCAAGGACTTCGCTTCGGCCATGGACAAGGTCGCCGAGCGGGTGGAGGAGACCGGCTCGCAGGATCGCTCCGCCTGGTTCACCTGCGCCCTGGCCGTGGCCTGGCCGAACGGCGGACCGGCGGTGGTGGTGCAGGGCGAGGTCCACGGGACCCTGACCTTCCCGCCGCGCGGCGACCGGGGCTTCGGCTACGACCCGATCTTCATCCCCGCCGGCTTCGACCAGACCTTCGGTGAGCTGGAGCCGGCCGCCAAGGACGCCATGAGCCACCGGGCCGTGGCGTTCGAAAAGCTGAAGGCGGCGCTGTTTGAGTGATGTCCCGCAGCGCGCAGGGCCGCCGCTGGGCGTCTACGTCCACTGGCCCTACTGCGCCAGGATCTGTCCCTATTGCGACTTCAACGTCGTCCGGGACCGCGGCAGGACCGGCGAGCAGGCGGCCCTGGCCGACGCCATCGTCGCCGACCTGACGGCCCAGCGCGCCCTGACCGGTCCGCGGACCCTGCTGTCGATCTTCTTCGGCGGCGGCACGCCCTCGCTGATGGAGCCCGCTCAGGTGGCCCGGGTGATCGAGGCGGCCAAGGCGCTGTGGACGCCGGCCGGCGACCTGGAGATCAGCCTCGAGGCCAATCCGACCGACGCCGAGGCCGACCGCTTCGACGCCCTGGCGGCGGCGGGGGTGGCGCGGCTGTCGCTGGGCGTCCAGGCCCTGGACGACAGGGCCCTGACCCTGCTGGGCCGCAACCACGACGCCGGCTCGGCCCGGCGGGCGATCGCCGTGGCGGCCCGGGCCTTTCCGCGCCTGTCGGCCGACCTGATCTACGCCCGGCCCGGCCAGACGGTCGAGGCCTGGACGGCGGAACTCGGCGAACTGCTGGCCCTGGGCCCGGAGCACGTCTCGCCGTACCAGTTGACCATCGAGTCCGGCACCGCCTTCGACCGCGCCGTCGGCCGCGGCAAGCTGGTCGTGCCCGACGAGGACCTAGCCGCCGCCCTGTTCGAGGCCACCCAAGCGGTGCTGGAGGCGGCCGGCTTCGACGCCTACGAGGTCTCCAACCACGCCCAGGGCGAGGCGGCCCGCTCGCGCCACAACCTCGTCTACTGGCGCGGCCACGACTATGTCGGCGTCGGGCCCGGCGCCCACGGCCGCCTGACCCTGGCTGACGGAAAGCTGGCCACCACGGCCCGGCGCGGGATCGCCGACTACATCCAGGCGGTCGTCGAAACCGGCGTCGGCTTCGAGCGCGAGGCCCTCACCGCCCTGGAGGCCGCCGAGGAGCGCCTGCTGCTGGGCCTGCGCATCGACGACGGCGTCAGCTTCGCCGAGATCGCCGCCCTGGACCTCTGGCCGGACACGCCGAAGGTGAAATCTCTGGTGGAGTCCGGCCTTCTGGCCGATGATCCCCTGCGCCTGCGCGCCACCCGATCCGGACGTCTGGTGCTGGACCGGCTGACAGGAACGCTCGCGACCTGATAACCCTTGCGTGCGCGCCGCTTCGTGGCCGCTCAGTCCGCGTCGGCCAGTCCTGTGTCGCCAGTCCTGTGTCGCCAGGCCCCGTGTTGAAAGTCCGCCCTTGAGCCGCCAGCTTGCCCCGCCCGTTCTGTCCGATGCGCCGCTGGCGCCCGGGCTCTACCTCGTGGCGACGCCGATCGGGAACCTGCGCGACATCACCCTGCGGGCCCTGGACGTTCTGGCGGGCTGCGACGTCCTGCTGGCCGAGGACACCCGGGTTTCCGGCAAGCTGCTGGCCGCCTACGCCATCTCCAAGCGGCTGCAGCGCTATGACGAGCACGTCGCCGACCGCGAGACGCCGCGCATCCTGGAACGGCTTGAGGCGGGCGAGCGGATCGCCCTGGTCTCGGACGCCGGCACGCCCATGGTCTCCGACCCCGGCCTGCGTCTGGCCCAGGCGGCGATCGCGGCCGGCCTGCCGGTGTTCCCGATCCCGGGCGCCTCGGCGGCCCTGGCCGCCCTGACCCTGGCCGGCCTGCCCACCGACCGCTTTCTGTTCGCCGGCTTCCCGCCGACCAAGACCGCCGCCCGCAAGACGTTCTTCGAGGCGCTGGCCAACGTCCGCGCCACCTTGATCTTCTACGAGGGCGCCTCGCGGGTGGCCGACAGCCTGGCCGACATGGCGGCGGTGTTCGGCCCCCGGCCCGGCGCGGTGGCCCGGGAACTGACCAAACTCTACGAGACCTGCGTCCGCGGCCCGCTCGACGAATTGGCCGCCGACCCGCGGTTCGAGGCGCCCAAGGGCGAGATCGTCATCCTGGTCGGGCCGGGCGAGGACGAGGTCGCCTCGGCCGACGACGCCGAGGCCGCCCTGCGCGAGGCCATGACCCGCCTGCCGCTGGGCGAGGCGGCCTCCGAAGTGGCCAAGGCCCTGGGCCTGTCGCGCAAGGACCTCTACCGCCAGGCCCTGGCCATGAAGGCGGCCGGATGAGCGCCGTCCGGCCCGCCCGTCCGGAACGGCAGGCCCAGAGACAGGCCCGGGGCGCGGCCGCGCGGCTGTCGGGACGTCGCGCCGAGGTGGTCGCGGCCCTGTGGCTGATGGCCAAGGGCTATCGCATCCTCGGCTTCCGCCTGGCCACGCCGCTGGGCGAGATCGACCTGCTGGCGCAACGCGGCGGCGTGCTGGCCGTTGTGGAGGTCAAGAGCAGGACCAGTCTGGAGGCGGCGCTGGAAGCGGTGACCTACGAGCAGCGGGCCCGCCTGCGCCGCGCCGGCGCTCACGTCGCCGCGCATCGCGCCGGCCTGCGCGGCGCCGTGGTGCGGCTTGACCTGATCGCCCTCGCGCCCGGCCGTCGCCCGCGTCACGTCGTCAATGCGTGGATGGGTGATCAATGACGCGCGAAGAGGCCGAAGCCCTGCTGACCCAGGCCGGCGAGCGGTCGGACAAGGCCTTTCCGCTGTTCGAGGCGGCCCTGGCCTGCGCCGTGCACGACGACCCCGACCGCGACCTCGCCCCGGTGCTGGACATGGCCAAGGCCTCGATCGACCGGCTGACCCAGCGGCTGAAGGACGAGTCGCCGGAAGAGGCCCTGGCCGAGACCATGGCCGGCGACTTGCGGCTGTCGGGCGACCTGATCACCTACGACCATCCCGACAACGCCGACGTGGTCGCCGTCGCCGAGCGCCGCAAGGGCCTGCCCGTCACCCTGGGGGTGTTCTACCTGCACGCCGGCCGGGCCTGCGGCCTGGACCTGCACGGCGTCGATTTCCCGGGCCACTTCCTGCTGCGGATCGAGACCGAGGAAGGCCCCCTGGCGCTCGACCCGTTCAGCGAGGGCCGGGTGGTGCTGCCGTCCGAGCTGTCGCGCCGGGCCCTGCGCACCGGCCTGATGCCCGACGTCGCCGCCAAGCTGGACGTGCTGATGAGCCCGATCTCGGACCGGGCCGTGTTGATCCGCCTGCAGAACAACATCTTCGCCCGCGCCCAGCAGGCCCGCGACTGGGCCAGGGCCGAGCGCTCGGCCCTGCGCCGCGCCCTGCTGGACCCCACCGACCACCATCCCTGGCTGGACGTCGCCGCGGCCCGCGAGGGCCAGGGCGCCCTGGCCGGCGCCCTACAGGCCCTGTCGCGCGCCCAGGTCCTGGACGGCGGCGCGACCATCGCCGCGCGGGCGGCGCGGGAACGGATGCGGCTGCGGCTGAACTAGCGAGCGGACTGGGGACAGGCGCATGTGCATGTTCCCCGACCTGCGCGGAAAGCGGACTTGGCGAATTTCAGCCAAGGGTGGTCAGCCGACTCCATCGCTCTTTTTTCGGAGGTGACCGAAACTACGAGCCCACGCCATTATTCGCGTTCGTTGGAGGTAGATTAGCGCGAACAGGCCGTAGGTGACGAACCACGCAGGCGTCGCAAGCTTCGGATAAGGCGACACGAGGAACAGCAACGGGACAGGCCACGAGATCAGGCATATCCCAAGGCCGACGACACGTCCTTTCTTATTTGGGGACATGTCTATCTCCCGAGAAAGCCAACTGTATCGCCGTACGATAGGGCGAAAACAGTCTCGCTTAAATTCCGCAATGGATGGTTATCGCACGCTAGATGGCAGGCGTATCTTAGTGCGTGATCGCTTACGCCCAACGATGCCTATGCGCCTGCTCTCTGAAGTACTCCCGATGGCCTCGGGCATCCGAAGCGATGCCTTCGCCTGCGATTAACGCCAGCCTATCCAACCCTTGATCAGTCAGTTCGTAAGCCTTGATGGCTGTTCCGTCCGTCGTGCGGTGAGGGCGAAGTGCTATCAGACCGATGGCCTGAAACTTCTTGATGCGGGCTTGGTGATTATGCGCTTCCTGCGAGTTCACGAACCAAAAGCCTACTTGGCTCAAGAAAGCCGCCTCTGACACCCGCCCAGGCAATGGCGGCTTTTCTGGCATTAGAAAGCTCCGGATACTCGCCCGCGCGTTCCCATGTGCGAAGCTGGCGGCCCTGGTTCGAAGTTCCAACGTTCGACTTGGGTAGATGGCGGACCTCTAGCCTGCCAGTTTACATGAAGCGCGGCGCGCTCAGCGAGGTCACAGACATATGGCCCTCCACCAGATAGAGATGTGACGTCCCGGGGCCATGCGCGAGTTTCGCATGGTTGAGATGACCCGCAAAGGTGTTCGCTGTCAGCTCGACCATATCTACGGCCGTGGTCACTGTATTGACGTCCACGAACAGGAGTGTGAAGCGGTTCCGGGCGGGCGCTTCTGGTCCCGCGTATGACGAGCCTCGGATCGACACGGTACGATTGAGGACATCGATCACAATCTCCTCAATCAATGCGTCGTGAGCGTACCAGTCGTCGATCGTCATAACGTCAGCTGGGGTCGTTGATGGATTGCGACCACATCACACAGCGTCGGAGAATGCGACAAGGGCCGGGGGCTGAAATAAGAGCCGCGCCTGAAGCCGGACCTTGGGCGCATGCCGGCGAGCGGACCGGGAGAAGGTCTTCAGGGTGGCTGGCGGTCTAAAGAGTCGGGCGGAAACCGGACCTTAAGCTTGCGATTAGCAGTCTCGCCCGTAACCGCCGATTGAATCGCTCCGGACCGTCGATGACCGCCTCGCCCCCCAGCCAGATGCGCGACCGAGCGCAGCGCCTGTGTGAGACCGAGCCGGCTCAGGCCTTGAAGATAGCGCGGCATATCCCGGACCCGTGGTCCAGATGCCAGTCCCTGTCGTGGGTGGGGCGATACTGGCCGGACGCGAAATTCATAGAGATCCTTCAGGAGGCAGCTGAAGTCGCCGCGCAGGCGAGCGACCCGTATCAGACGGTCGCCGTCAGCGCATGGCCGGTCCGCGCCTTGCTGGAAAGAGGCGCGCCGGCGACCACCATCGCCCGGCGAACGCTTCCGCTCGCGCGCGGAATCGAAAACCTAGGCGGCCGGTCGGAGGCGCTGATCTTGCTCTTCCAGGCTACGCTTCCGTACGAAAAGGCGCTTTGGGCGCCAGTCCTGGACGAGCTGGTGATCGCCTCCGAGCCTGTGCTGAACTGGCGGCAAAGGCGCAATTTCCGAAGCGTCGTCCAGCTTCTGCTTGGGAGAGATGCCGACCTTGCCGCCGCCTTGGCCGGTAGGGTCTCCGACGAGATGCTCCGGAGGGCCGCTGACAAGGCGCTCAAGGTCGGCGCAGCCATCCTGCCCAGACCGTTCTTTTGGCGCGGCGCGCAGGAGCGCTCTCAATACGGCGTGCCGGTTCCCGGGAACCGGACGCTTTGATCGCCCGCAACGGGGCGCGACATCACGAAAGCTTGGCGCTGGAAAGCGGACGCCGGATCGCGGCCTTGGCCTGCCCGTACACCTGTCTCGGACGCGCCTCGACAGAGAAGTCACCCCTCGCATTCGCCCGCCCGCCGCCTTAACTAGGCAGTCGCCGGGCGGGAGCTTGTACGCTCGGCCCAAGCCACACCGGAGTCGTCATGTCGCTGAGAGTCGCCGTCCAGATGGATCCCGTTCTGGGGATCAACATCGAAACCGACACCACCTTCCTGATGATGTGGGAGGCCCAGCAGCGCGGTCACCGGCTGTGGTTCTACACCCCCGACAAGCTGTCGATGGAGGACGGCCGGGTGTTCGCCCGCGCCCAGCCGTTGACCCTGACCAAGACCCAGGGCGCCCATGCGCAGCTGGGCGAGACCGTGATCCTGGACATGAAGGACGACGTCGACGTGGTGCTGATGCGCCAGGATCCGCCGTTCGACATGGCCTACATCACCGCCACCCACTTCCTGGAGAAGGTCCATCCGCACACCCTGGTGGTCAACAATCCGGCCGAGGTGCGCAACGCCCCGGAGAAGCTGTTCGTCACCGACTTTCCCGGCGTCCAGCCGCCGACCCTGATCACCAGTGACCACCAGGCGATCTACGACTTCCGCGCCCGGCACGGCGACATCGTGCTCAAGCCGCTGTACGGCGGCGGCGGGTCGGGCGTGGCGCGGCTGCTGGCCGACGACCCCAACCTGGACGCCCTGCTGGAACTTCACGCCATGATCGGCCGCGAGCAGGTGATCGCCCAGAAGTTCGTCCCGGCCGTCAGCAAGGGCGACAAGCGCATCCTGCTGGTGCACGGCGAGCCGGTCGGCGCGGTCAACCGCGTGCCGGCCGCCGGCCAGGTGCGGTCCAACCTCCGCGTCGGCGGCCGGGCCGAGGCGGTGGAGCTGACCCCGCGCGACCTCGAGCTCTGCGCGATCATCGGCCCGGAACTGAAGAAGCGCGGCCTGCTGTTCGTCGGCATCGACGTGATCGGAGAATACCTGACCGAGATCAACGTCACCTCGCCGACCGGCGCCCAGCAGCTCAAGCGGTTCGGCGGCGCCGACGCCGCCGCGATCCTCTGGGATCGGATCGCCGAGCTGAGCTCCACCTGAGGATTAGGAATGTCGTATAGACGACTGAATCGTCACACTTTCCTGAAACGTTCGTTTTTCGTTCTTGCTCCGCTCCAACGGCCATGATTGGCTTGTGGATAAAACGGTGGGCAACGGGACGGGAAAGCCAATGGCGGCAAGGGTCGTGACGGTTGCGTTCGAAGGCGTGGAAGCGCGCCGCGTCGACGTCGAGGTGCAGCTGACGGGCGGCGCCCAGGTCATGGTCATCGTCGGCCTGGGCGACAAGGCCGTGGCCGAGAGCAAGGAACGGGTGCGCGGCGCGTTCGCCGGCCTGGGCCTGGCCCTGCCGCCCAAGCGCATCGTCGCCAACCTGGCCCCGGCCGACCTCCCGAAAGAGGGCTCGCACTACGACCTGCCGATCGCCCTGGCGGTGATGGCGGCCATGGGCGTGATCCCGATCGACGCCCTGGACGGCTGGGCGGCGATGGGTGAACTGTCCTTGGACGGACGGATCGCGGCCTGCGCCGGGGCCCTGCCGGCGGCCATGGCGGCCGGGGCCATGGACCTGGGCCTGATCTGCCCCGAGGCCTGCGGGCCGGAGGCGGCCTGGGCGGGCGGCACGCGGATCCTGGCGCCGCGCTCGCTGGTGGCGCTGATCAACCACTTCCGGGGCGGCCAGCTGCTGTCGGCCCCGTCGCCGGGCCCGGTGATCGAGGGCGAGGCGGCCAAGGACCTGCGCGACGTCAAGGGCCAGGAGCACGCCAAGCGGGCGCTGGAGATCGCCGCCGCCGGTTCGCACAACCTGCTGTTCTGCGGACCGCCCGGCTCGGGCAAGTCGATGCTGGCCCAGCGCCTGCCCGGACTGCTGCCGCCCCTGAGCTCGCACGAGCTGCTGGAGACCTCGATGGTCCATTCGGTGGCGGGGCTGATCGCCAAGGGCACCCTGACCCGGGCCCGGCCCTACCGCGCCCCGCACCACAGCGCCTCGATGGCCGCCCTGACCGGCGGCGGGCTGAAGGCCAGGCCGGGGGAGGTGTCGCTGGCCCACAACGGCGTGCTGTTCCTGGATGAACTGCCCGAATTCGGCGCTCTTATGGCGGAAACACACCTAGCCCCTTGAATCGGGGGTCCGGGGGTATTTTCGCGCGAAGACCGTTTCGATTGGTTCAAAAAAGAAGGCGGCCGTGCTAAACGCACGACCGCCAGTCGGACCTCATAAAAGTTCTTGGCTCACATTAAGGCCGCCGGCCCCTGCCAGGGCTTGGCGGCCTTTCTCATTCCCGTACCGCGTCCGCGAGCGTGACGTCGGCTAGGGGGACTCTCCTGAGCATAACGTCTCCTTTCGCCAGCCCTGTGCCGGTGACTCTCGATAGCGCTCTGAGACCGATTCCGCAACCGCCTCTTCAAAGAAACTGAAATTGAAGAACTAACTCTCCGCACTCTTCGAACTCTCCTCACTCTTGCATTTTGTCTCCGAGGCTGACATAAGGGTCCAAATTGAGGAATCTCGATGACCGACGCCGCGCCAGAAACCAAAGGGAAGTTCGAGCGAAGCCCGACCTATCCCTTCATCTCCCTCCGCAAAGCGGAAGAGCGCGCAAATCAGTTCTGGGAGAAGCACCGCAAGGAAGCGGCTCGGATTGCCGCCGTGGCACCGACTTGGAGCTATGGCGCGAAGAGTAGCGGCCTTCAGCAGACAGTCGGCGCGCTGAAGCAGTACGGTCTTCTGGAGGATTTCGGTATCGGGGAAGATCGAAAGGTACAGCTTACGGAGTTGGGGCGACGCCTTGTAGCCGACCAGCGAGAAGGGGCGCGGGAGGCCGCTCGCCAGGAGGCAGCTATGAAGCCTCGCCTGTTTAAAGAGTATGCCCATTGGATCAATGATCCCCCGAGCGATAACCACTGTCTCAGCGAGCTAGAGCTTGATCGCGGGTTTAATCAGCCTGCCGCCTATGCCTTTCTAAAGGCGTTCAAGGAAACGGCCTCCTTTGCTCACCTGAGGGGCCGAGAGTCAGGCAAAGCGTCTCTGATCGATACGACTGATTCCGACCCATCTGAAATTGAGGTCTCGGAGGAGCCTGACGCGACGCCGGCGCGAGTTGTCGTTGCCGCCGCATCTTCACAGGCTATGCCGGCCCCCACGGGTCCCACTCCTCTCAGCGAACGGCTGAAGGTGCAGGTGACGGTGGGCTCCATTTCGGTCAGCGCCGTTCTTCAAACGGAGGATGAGGTCGACACAGTCATCCGCTTTCTTCAGGCAAACAAAGTTCTGCTGAGCGTCGGTTGATGGGGCTTTCTGCCTAACCTGCCTTAGCCACGTCTGGTGACCACCCGTTCAGCGGACGATGATGTCTTGGCAGAATGGGAAACCCGAGAATCCTGACCGCGCTAGAGCGCGAGTATGCCCGCCTCCTGGGCGAATACGAGATCGCCGAACTCGCGATCGAGCCGATAGTGGGATTGGCGGCGGTCGACGCTGCGGATCGGGAGATCAGCGCGCGCAAGTCGGCGCTGCGGTTCAAGATGGATCAGATCAGTTTGCAGATTCGCGTCGAATTCGACGCGATGTGGACGCCCCATCATCTCACACCGCTAAAACCGAGGCGTCGGCGCCGTGTCGGCCAGACCCAAGCGGCGTACAAGGCGCTGAAGATGGCGAAGGCGCCGCGAACCGCGCACGAGCTAGCCCGTGAGATCGCGCCTCAATTCGGCATACGTCCTGGCGACAATCGGCTGATCGCCAAGCTAGCGAGCGCCCTCACCGCGTCATTCAAGCGGCTCCTTGATGATGGACAGATCGAAAGCGACGAGGGGCGCCCGATTAGGTGGACCGCTCACGTGCGAGTTTGGCGGCCTGTCGACGCGCTCTCTTGCGCCGCGTCAGCTCCTTTAGCTCGCGTCGCATCCCGACCTGGAGAAGCCAAGCCGGCCGCTTCCCCCCAATACCCGACCAGTTCCGCGTCGGGGCGCAGAGCGGTCGCCCACGCGAGCACGGTCCGGTACTGCTGACCGTTGCTGACGAGACGATGGTCATCCCTCCAGGACATCTCGTCGGCATAGCGCTGAGCGTGCGCGGCGTTGAGTTGGAGATAGACACCGCGTTCAGCCCTGCGGATGCGGGAGTGCTGCGCCTCGACGCCGTTGATATGCACGCCCAGGATGCTGAGGCCCTTGGAGTGATTCACGGACGAATGATCTGCAAACGGGATGAAGAAGCGATTGTAGGAAGTCTGGTCGTCCGTCACCACATGCGCGCTCGGGTGGACAATCTCCATGATCGCGGGGATGGCGGCCTTTTCGTCCTTCACGACGACTGCGCGCGATCGGCCGCCAGCGCGGCGCTCCCGCATGGTGACGATCGAGCGTCGTTTACGATTGTACTCTTTCCGCCCGTCGGCGCGATCGGCCTTCATATTCGCCGGCCTGACGTACCCACCGATGTAGACGCCGTCGATCTCCACCACTCCTGTGAGGGTGTGCGCGGCCTGCGTCGCCGCCATCGCGCGGCGGAGCTTATGCAGAAGCACAAACGCGGTCTTATAGGCGCAGTTGAGATCGCGGCTGAGGCGAAGAGCGGGGTTACCGTTCACGCCGTTCACGAACAACAGGATCGCGGCGAGGATGTCCTGGAACGACATCTTCCGGCTCCGGAAGGTAGTGCCCGAGGTGACGGTGAACTGACGTTCGCAGGCCTTGCATTTGAACAGGCGCCGCACGCGGTACTCGTAGATCGCGTCACACCCACAATGGGGGCAGAACGGCTCTCCTCCGTTGTCCGCAAAGCGGACCGCCTTGAACGCGGCATAAGCTTCGTCGTCGCTCAGGCGAGCGACCTCGACGACGCTTAACGTCCGCGCAGCAGCGGATAGGAGGAAGTGCTGACCACTCCTCTTCGATCCCTCTGCCTTGTGCGGGCTCGCGCCTGACACGCCACATCTCCAGCGTCGCCGGATGTGGCGACGCCGGGGGCAGTGCAGGAGATGCGCCCGCTTTTAGTGACTCAAACGGTTGATTCAGGGACGTTTTCGCTGTTCGGCTTCGCTTTTCATGACTCCCCAAACCACCCGTGCATGGACAGCTCGTTGCGTTTCAAAACGAGACGTCCGGAGTTGATGTAGCGAGGGTCGGGCCACATTTGGGGGATGTAGTGGAGGAATTGCCGAGACGCTTTCCCCTACGGCTAGATCGCCATGCCCATGCGTTTACGCTCCCAGCTAAACCAGGGATCGACTAAGGCAAATTTGTGGGGTTAGCTTTGGGTCTCGGAAGCGGCGCAATCCTGCACCTGTCCCGAGACCCTGCCATTACGGCTGCTAGTGAAGGAATAATTACGGTAGCGATGGCTGAATGTCAAGATAAAATCCCGTACGACGCCGCTCTACTCACCGCCCTAGAAGCGTCTCTATCACAGGCCCGACTCGCGCCGTACCTCGCAGCGTCGTCCAACGATCTTACATATGCACTCCAGAGATATTTGTGGAATGCGCGTATCGCGAAGGCGTTCCTATTTCCACTTCAAGTAGTCGAAATAACTGTTCGGAACTCTGTTCACAACGCCCTTTCCAGCCGCTTCGGAAGCGAGGACTGGATCAAGGCTCCGCCGCAGGGATTTCTGACCCAGAAATCTGAAGATGCGCGCTTGAAGGCGTTAAGTCGTCTGGCTGAAGGTGGAAAGCTAACTCCGTCTCCGGATGAAATTGTCGCTACACTCACGTTCGATTTCTGGTCAAACCTTTTCCGCGTCGATTATAAGAGTACATGGGAAGACATTACTTTTATAAGGAAGTGCTTTCCCAATATGGAATCGCCCTATGACTGGAGGTATATCCAAAACCGTACTAGACGTGTTAACGCACTTAGAAACCGAATAGCGCATCACGAACCAATTTGGAACGAAGTTGACTTAAATCTTGATTTTGAAAAATGCTTAGAGCTTGTAAACATGAGCTCTAAAGAGACTAGAAAGTGGGTCCAGAGAAACTCAACGGTACACAGTATATTGCGATCCCCGCCAACCAAAACGCCGAGTCTTCCAGGGCTATCACTTTCAGCAGTAACTTTCGAAGAACCCGTTATTGCGGTTCGAGGCGAACTCGCCACATCCATCATCGACCGCATTGCTAATAAGAGGCCTAGCGCGGCCATAATAGATGATGGCGGAAAATATTATATAATAGACTCGTCGTCGGTATTAAACGGAATAGCAAGTGAGTCTAAAAAGGCAGATGGCTACGTTGACTTAAATTCAATCAAAATTGATGATATATCGGATCATTGGCATAAGAATATTATTCTGGCTTTAAATGATATTACAACAGGAGACATAGCGTCGATGTTTTATCCATTGGGCGCGAATAGATCAAAGAGGCCTTCGCACGCAATTATCAGTGACGCGCGAGGAAAAATAATAGGCATTATCGAAAAGCCATCAATTCGATATAGATAAAATATTGTTACGTAGTTAGTTAGTAATGGAAGCCATCAACGCAGCAACAATACTCCAGGCTCAGCGCCCAACGCCTCAGAAATCTTCACCAAGAACTTGAGCGACGGATTTTCCTCGCCGCGCTCGACGCCGGCGACATACCGCATCGCCACCCCCGATTCATGGGCGAGCTGCTCCTGCGTCAGGCCCTTCGCCTTCCGCAGTCGGCGAATATTCGCACCAACAATCGCCGCCCAATCCATCCCGGAATGTGGCGGCGATAGGCAGTTTGGCTCCAGGAGCCATTCTGCCTATTTTGTTTACCTATAAATGAGCAAGATAGACCCGATCTCAACTCACGATAGGGGATCGACATGGCGAGCGCGGGAGAATCGGATTGGGTGAGCGCAGCCGCTGGCGGGGTGATCTTCCTGGCGGTGATCGCCTGCGCCGGCGTCTACGCTGTCGATCGGTTCCAGGCCGCCACAGCGCCGAAGCAATATGCCGCCGCACAGGCGCAGCAGCAGGTGCAGCGCGCGCAGGAAGATGCCGCGATGAAAGCAAAAGCGGCTGAGGACGAAGAGGCTCGCGCGGAGAAGGCCAAAACCGAGCAAGAGGAGGCCCAGGCCTACGCGTCGGCGAAGAACGCGATCGAGTCCGTCCGTTCCAGCCTCGCCGATCCCGACAGTGCGCTCTTCAAGGATGTCTGGGCCGTGCGCGGCAAGCTCGCCGAGGCGCCCGAAGGCGTGTTCGCGTGCGGAACCGTCAATGCGAAAAACGGCTTCGGGGGCTACGTCGGCTATACGCCGTTTGTCGCAATCGGCTCGACCGTGCTGACGCCGCAGGATGGGATTTTTGAGGGCGTATTCCAGGAGGTTTGCCTGGACGGCAAGAAGCTGTTTCCTGTGCAGGTGTAGTCACACATTCGTCTGTCTGCGCCAAATAGGACGTAGAATGACATATTCTGGAGAAGTCCACCTTTTGGAGTCCTGTTGAGAGTCGCGGCCCGCTGGTAATCTGGCGAGGGGGGACCTGCGGAGGTTCACTATGCCCGATAGCTTCACGCCCGCTTTGATCCCGGCTGCGCAGTACCTGCGGATGTCAAAGGATCATCAGCGCTATTCAATCCGTAATCAGGCGCGCGCGATTGCCGCATATGCCGCCGAGCATGGCTATAAGATCGTCAGGACTTACACCGATCCCGGCGAGAGCGGCCTGACGCTTCGGGAGAGGCCAGGTCTCCAGGCGCTGCTCGCCGACGTATTGAAGCCGGACAGGCCGTTTCAGCGGCTCATTGTCCTGGACGTGAGCCGCTGGGGCCGTTTCCAGAACTTGGACGAAAGCGGCCATTACGAGTTCATCTGCTATTCGGCCGGCGTTCCCGTCATCTATTGCGCCGAGCTGTTCGACAATGACGGCTCTCCTCTCAACGCCCTGCTCAAGCAGTTCAAGCGCTTCCAGGCGGCTGAGTTCAGCCGAGAGCTTTCCCACAAGGTGTTATTCGCTCAACTTCTTCAGGCGAAGATCGGCCACAAGCTGGGTGGACACCGTCGGTACGGGTTCGAGCGTGTCCTGGTCGATGAACATGACCGTCCCGTACAGAAACTGGAGCGCGGCCAGACGAAAGCGCTCAACAACCAACGTGTCGTCTGGGCAATCGGCGCGGACGAGGAGATCGCCGTCATCCGCGACATCTTCCGCTGGTATGGCACCGACTGCATGAGCATGGTTGCTATTGCTAGGCGGCTCGATGCGAAAGGCATCCCGCCGGCGGATGGCACGCGCTGGAGCGCGCTGCGTGTGCGCAACATCCTGTCTAACGAGCTTTTAGTCGGCATCTACGTGTTCAACCGCACGAGCCAACCGCTCAAAGGGCCGCGACAGGCAAACCCACCCCAGACCTGGATTCGAACGAAAGTATTGGAGCCGGTAATCAGCCGCACGCTGTTCGAGAACGCGGCGCGGCGTATGCGCATTTGTCGGCGCCGCGTACCTTCAGAGGAAGCCATCGCCGCCGTGGCACGCCTTCTCAAGGCCAAGGGCTATCTAACGAATGAACTAATTGACCGTTGTCCGTACACTCCGAGCACGCAGACCCTGCGTCGGCAGTTCGGATCGCTTCAGGCCGTCTACGACCATCTCGGCTACCGCAATCGCTGGTATCGGCCACCAAAGGAAGAGCGGCCAAGGACCAAGGAAGAGATGCTCGGGATATTGCGGACCATCTACGAGCGAGAGGGGCATGTCAGCGAGGCGATCCTTAACGGCGACCCTTCATTGCCGAACACGACCCTTTATCGGTACCACTTCGGCAAGCTCACCAACGCTTACCGGTTAGCGGGCATTCCCTACGAATACATCGACTTCAAGCGGCGTGGCGTTGAACTCGGCAAAGTTAGGCGCGCGGGTGTGAGGCGGAAGGTGACGGTCCCCAAATGGCCAACGCTTGATGGCCTCTATTCCAATGACCAGTTGCTCGACTGCCTGCGGCGGCTGCATGACAGCTATGGCTATGTCACTGAGCGCCTGATCCGCGCCGACGCCGAAACGCCGCCGCCCGCTTTATTCATTCATCGATTTGCCTCACTAACCGAGGCGTATAGGCAGGCTGGCATCAGGAAAAGCCGCGCCAACGCCTGGAGCCGGGAGGCCCGCGTACAGCAGGCGATGGCGCTCAAGAGGAACGGACAGGCAGTCCCGTCGCAGGCCGATTACAGGGTGACGTCACGGGTTTATTAAACGCAGGCCGAAGCTTGCCGAGACCCGCCTAGGTATCGATCCGAAATCAACGCCCGCGTGACCAGCGCTCGTTCCTGAGCCCGAGCGACGATCCGCCCATCCCTCAGTCCAATGTAACCGTCGCCGTCGTAAGCCGGCGCGACAATGTAGGTGTGGCGCCCACGGGTGAAGCGCAGCGGTCCATTGCTGGACGGGGTCATCGCACCAACTCCCAGCCCTTGTAGCGGCCTTCCATCGGGATCGACCGCACGAACCCGAGAGACTGTTGGGCGGTCAGCGTGGCACCAACGCGTTTCCGCATCAGGACGATCGTCTCTTCATCCGCCTTCAGCCCGCGCGCCTTGATCTGCGCCTGGACGATTTCAAGCGAGGTCAGGGGGCGATCCGCCGCCTTCAGCATCCGCAGAACGAAGACCGACGCCTGTCCCTTGGTGGCGCGGTGCTTGGTCGGATAGCGAGCGACGCGGTTGATGTCGGCCTTCGCGTCGAACATGCGGATCGTCGCGTCGATATGATCGAGGTCGCAAATGACCTTCCGCAGCTCGGCGCGGTGGAACTTGATTATGCCCGCCAATTGGGCGCGCTTCTCAAGGAGACCGGCGACGGTGTTGGGGCGTTCAGGCTTGTTTTCCATGAGGAAGAACGTAGCAAGAACAATAACTTGCGTCTCAGGCGGCTAGGTGTGTTTCCGCCATAAGAGCGGAATTCGGCGTCCAGGCGCTGGACAGCCTTCGGGGGCCGCTGGAAACCGGCGAGGTGATGGTGGCGCGGGCCAACGCCCATGTGCGCTATCCGGCCCGGGTGCAGCTGGTGGCGGCGATGAACCCCTGCCGCTGCGGCCACGGCGGGGCCGGGCGCGGGGCGTGCGGCAAGGCCCCGCGCTGCCTGCGCGACTACCAGGGCCGGGTCAGCGGGCCGCTGATGGACCGCATCGACCTGGCCGTCGACATGCCCGCCGTCACCGCCGCGGACCTGGCCCTGCCGCCGCCGTCCGAGGGCACGGCCGAGGCCGCCGCCCGGGTCGCCCGGGCCCGGCGGCTGCAGCTGGAGCGGGCCGAGGCGATCCCGAACGCGCCGATGGGCGCCGAGGCGCTGAACGGCCGGGCCGAGGGGCGCTATCTGGAGCGGATCGCCGACCTGGACGAGGCCGGACGCGGCCTGCTGGCCCGGGCCGCAGAGGCCGGCCAGATCAGCGCCCGCGGCTGGACCCGCGTGCTGCGCCTGGCCCGCACCATCGCCGACCTGGAGGGCGCGGCCGGCGTGCGCCGCGTGCACGTGGCCGAGGCCCTGGCCCACCGGCGCACCAGCGCCCTGGGCGCGGCGGCGGGCGAGGGGGTGGTCTAGGACTTACCGCGGCGCCCGCTTGGCCAGGATCCGCTGCAGGGTCCGCCGGTGCATGTTCAGCCGCCGGGCGGTCTCCGACACGTTGTGGCCGCACATCTCGTAGACCCGCTGGATGTGCTCCCAGCGTACGCGGTCGGCGCTCATCGGGTTTTCCGGCGGGGCCGGGGCGGCGTCCTTGGCGGCCAGCAGGGCGCGGGCCACGTCGTCGGCGTCGGCCGGCTTGGACAGGTAGTCGATCACCCCGGCCTTCACGGCCGCGACGGCGGTGGCGATGTTGCCGTAGCCGGTCAGCATGATGACCTTGGCGTCCGGCCGCACGTCGCGCACGGCCTCGACCACCTTCAGCCCCGTGCCGTCCTCCAGCCGCATGTCGAGCACGGCGTGGGCCGGCGCCTGATTTCGCAGGGCGCTCATCGCCTCGGCGACCGAGGCGCAGAGCGTCACCGCGAACCCGCGCTGTTCCAGCGCGCGACCCAGCCGCGTCCGCAAGGGCGCGTCGTCGTCGAGAAGCAGCAGGGACTTGTCGGGCAGGGCCGCGACCATTTCACCGATATCCGCCATGAACTTCAGCGCCTCCCAACGCCGACACTCAACCAGGCCACGAGCGAGCCATCTTGTTGCCCAATTCGCGAGTGTCGCAAGTGTTTCATTACAGCTCGCTCGCTCCGATGATCGCCGGCGCCTCCAGCGCCGACCTCGGCCAGCGCGCGGCGACCACCGCGCCGCCGCGCCGTCCGTTCTTGAAATCCACGCTCGCCCCGGTTCGTTCCAGCAGCGTCTTGGCGATGAAGAAGCCCAGGCCCATGCCGATGTGGCCGGTCCGCGAGCCCTCCGCCCCCGGACGGGACGTCACATAGGGCTCGCCCAGCTTGGCCAGGATCTCGGGCGAGAAGCCCGGCCCGTCGTCACGCACCTCGATCACCACCGCCCGGGCGTCGAAGCGGGCCACGACGATGACCTCGGCCCGGGCGAAATCGACGGCGTTCTCGACGATGGTCGTCAGGGCGTGGAGGATCTCGGCGCGCCGCCAGATGTCGGGGGCCGAATCGCCCGGCGGGCCGTTGACCACCGCCTCGACCCGGATGCCGTGGATCATGTGCGGCTCGATCACCTCGTGCACCAGCTGGGTGAGGCTGATGCGCTCGTGCACGGCGTCCTTGGCCTCGGGCATCTCGGTCAGCCGGGCCAGGATCTCGCGGCAGCGCGCGGCCTGGCCGATCATCAGCTCGGCGTCCTCGCGGGTCTGCTCGTCCGGGGCGTTGCGGACCATCTCGCGGGCCACGACCGAGATGGTGGCCAGGGGCGTGCCCAGCTCGTGGGCGGCGGCGGCGGCCAGGGCGCCCAGGGCCGAGAGCCGCTGCTCGCGGGCCAGCACCGTCTCGGTGACGTTCAGCGCCAGCTCCATCCGCGCCGATTCGGTCGCCGCCTGCCAGGCATAGGCCCCGGTCAGGGCGATGCCCAGGATCCGCGCCAGCACGATGGTCATCAGGGTCAGGCCGCCGGGCGTGGGCCCCGGCCCCGCCGACGGCGGGTAGGGCACGGGCAGGAAGAAGAAGGTCAGCACCAGGCAGGCGGCCACCGCCAGGGCCCCGATCGTCACCGCGAACCGGGCCGGCAGGGTGGCGGCGGCCAGGGTGACGGGGGCGATCAGCAGCAGGGAGAACGGATTGACGATCCCGCCGGTCAGGTAAAGCATCCCCGCCAGCTGCAGGGTGTCGAAGGCGATCTGGGCCGTGGCCTCGCCCTCGCGGGCCATCCGCTGGCCGCCGAACGCCAGGCCGATCAGCACGTTCAGCCAGGCCGACAGGGCGATCAGGGAAAAGCACAGAGCGAAAGGCACCTTCAGGTCCAGGACCAGGCCGGCGACCAGGACGGCGGTGGTCTGGCCGATCACCATTAGCCAACGCTGGGTGATCAGGGTGCGAACCCTCAGGCGTCCACGACGCAGTCCTGGCCCCGCCCAGGACCAGTCCTCGTCTTGCGCCGCCTCGACGTCAGGCCTATCGAGCCCCGACCGAGGCGAACTATGCGGCGCATTCTTGAGAGACGCGTCTGCCATGTCGCACCATAAGGCCAGAAATTCTCGTCTGGCGAGAGCGAAAGGTTCAAGGCCCATGCCGCGTCATCGGTTGCTTGCAATTTTGGCCGGTCTGCTGGCGGTGCTGGTGGCGGGCGGGCTGATCCTCAGGACGGGCGTCCTCGACAAGGCCCCGCCGCCGTCCCTGGTCGGCGGACCGTTCCAGCTGGTCGACCAGAACGGCAAGCCGACCACCGAGGCGGCGCTGAAGGGCCAGTGGAACGCGGTGTTCTTCGGCTTCACCTACTGCCCGGACGTCTGCCCCGGCACCCTGCAGGCCCTGGCCGCGGCCAGCGACCAGCTGGGCCCCAAGGCCAAGGACCTGAGGATCGTCTTCATCTCGGTCGATCCAGACCGCGACAAGCCGCAGGCGGTCAAGGACTTCCTGTCGGGCCCCACCCTGCCCAAGACCATCCTCGGCCTGACCGGCACGCCCGAGCAGACGGCGGCCGCCGCCAAGGCCTATCGGGTCTATTACAAGAAGGCCGGCGACGGGCCCGACTACAGCGTCGACCATTCCACGGCGGTCTATCTGATGGATCCCAAGGGTCGGTTCGTCAAAGTGATCCCCTACAACCTGCCGCCCGAGGAGATCGCGCGGCAGATCCGGGACGCCATGGAAGGGCGCAGCTAGCGCCTGGCGCTTCCGCGACGCTGTACCGCTACCGGAAGACTGTACTTTCCCCCGCCCGAGCGTGTTATGTTGCATCGCAACATTCTGGATGCGCCATGCTCTACGCCCTGCACGAGGCCAGTTTCTACGCCTCCACGCCCTTGCGCCTCGCGGCCCGCGCGGCCCGTGACTTCTGGGGCTCGCCCCTGAATCCAGCCGCCGAGAGCGATCTTGGCCGCCGCATCCACGCCGGCGCCGACCTGTTCTCGAACGTCACCCGCCGCTACGGCAAGCCCGACTGGCGCATCGACAGCGTCAAGATCGGCCAGGTCGACGTGCGCGTGCGCCCCACGGTCGTCTGGGAAAGCCCGTGGGCGCGGCTGATCCAGTTCGACCGCGACATGGCCGACATGCGCCGGGCCGGAAAATTCCAGCTGGATCCCGCGGTGCTGATCGTCGCGCCTCTCTCGGGCCACTATGCGACGCTGCTGCGCGGCACGGTCGAGGCTTTCCTGCCCGACCACGCGGTGTTCATCGTCGACTGGGTCAACGCCCGCGAGGTCTCGGTCCTGCAGGGCCGCTTCGACTTCCACGACTATATCGATCACATCCGCCAGATGCTGACCGCCCTGGGGCCGCGTCCCAACGTGGTGGCCGTCTGCCAGCCCGGCCCGCCGGTCCTGGCCGCCGCGGCCCTGATGGCCGAGGACGGCGATCCCTCGCGCCCGGCCAGCATGACCTTCATGGGCTCGCCGATCGACGCGCGCCTGTCGCCGACCGTGACCAACCAACTGGCCGAGGAAAAGCCGTTCACCTGGTTCCAGTCGAACATGATCTACACCGTGCCCCCGCCCTATCCAGGCATGGGCCGGCGCGTCTATCCGGGCTTCGTCCAGCTGGCCAGCTTCATGAGCATGAACGCCGAGAAGCACCAGCAGGCGCACCAGCGTTACTTCCAGGACCTGGTGAAGGGTGACGGCGACAGCGCCGACAAGCACCTGGAGTTCTACGACGAGTACCTGTCGGTGCTGGACCTGACCGAGGAATTCTACCTCCAGACCATCGACATCGTCTTCCAGCAGCACCTGCTGCCCAAGGGCGAGCTGACCCATCGCGGCCGGCTGGTGAATCCCCAGGCCATCACCGACATCGGCCTGATGACGGTCGAGGGCGAGAACGACGACATCTCCGGCATCGGCCAGACCCAGGCGGCCCACGGCCTGTGCTCGTCCCTGCCCGAGACCCTGAAGGAGGACTACGTCCAGCCGGACGTCGGCCACTACGGGGTGTTCAACGGCCGCCGGTTCCGCGAGGAGATCTATCCCCGGGTCCGCGACTTCATCCTCAAGAGCGACCCGAACTTCGGCTAGCGCCCTGCCCCCGCAGGGGGGAGGACCTTGCGCGACTCCCGGCCAGGGGCGATCTAGGGGACATGAACCTCTTCAGTCCGCAGCGCTACGCCGATGGGGACCGGCTGGACGTGCGCGGCTGCGCGGTGCGGCTGAAGGTCGACGGCCGGGCGCGGCGGATCTCGCTGCGGGTCGACCGGGCCAAGTCCGAGGTCGTGGCGCTGGCGCCCACCCCGCGCCGGCTGTCCGAAGCCGTGGCCTTCGCCCATGAGAAGGCCGACTGGATCGCCGGCCAGCTGGCCGCCCTGCCGACCCGCCAGGTCATCGCTCCCGGCGGGGTCCTGCGGTTGCTGGGCCGACCCTACCGGCTGGAGGTCGGCCCCGGCCGGCCCAAGATGACCGACGAGGCCCTGGTCGCCCCCGACGACAGCACCTGGTCGCTGAAGATCATCCGCCTGGCCAAGCGCGAGGCTCTGGTCCGCCTGACCGAGCGCACCGCCCACCACGCCGCCGCCCTTAACCGTCCCATGCCGTCGGTGGCCATCGCCGACCCCAAGGCCCGCTGGGGCTCATGCCGCCCGGCCCGTCCCGGCCACCCGGCGGCGATCCGCTACAGCTGGCGTCTGGTCCTGGCCCCGTTCGCGGTGGCCGACTATGTCGTGGCCCACGAATGCGCCCACCTGGTCGAGGCCAACCACGGGCCGCGCTTCTGGGCGCTCTGCGAGCAACTGGCCGGCGACCCCGCCCCCCACCGCCGCTGGCTGCGCGCCCACGCCGCGGAACTGCACGCGATCTCGGCTTAGGGCCGTCCTGTCGGGGACACGCCCTTGCGGCGTGTCCCCAGGTCTCGCACGGGTCAGGCGGTTGGGGACACGCCGCAAGGGCGTGTCCCCAGTCGTGCGCTTATCCTCGGGGTATCGGATATGAACCCCAGCGATTTCAACGCCTTGAACTTTTTCGACCCGATTGATCCTCACCCTCCCAGACCGCCCTTATCCTGATCCCACCTCGTTGCAGGGAAAGGGCGCATGGCCAGCGACCGATGCGGCGGCGGGGGCGATCGAGCGGGAAGCTCCGTCGGCGGTCCTTTTGGACCAAACTTCGCGTCTCTGGAGCCGGTCGGGCCTGGAACACAAAAACGACGTGGCGCGAGGGC
>NZ_LMFX01000013.1:87914-131796 GCF_001426985.1 Caulobacter sp. Root1472
ATAACGACCGCGCGGAGCGATCGGGCTTCGTCGAAACGGTATTCATTTTCAAACTCCGGACGATGTCCGGCGCTCCGCGTCCCTTTCCATCAGCTCAGCGGTGATCCGCGTGAGGATGAGAGATCGTGCCCGCGAAAGACCCCCTCAGTCGCTTCGCGACAGCTCCCCCAGAGGGGGAGCATCGACGCGACCAGATCCTCCCCCTCTGGGGGAGGTGGCCCGAAGGGCCGGAGGGGGATAGGCCGATGGCCGCAACCCGGATCGACGATTCCCACCGATCGCCGCGCGATCGCCTCTCCACAGGAGGAGGGGCGCGGGCCGGAGGGTCGATGTCAGTAGGGCAGTTGCTCCGGCGCCGGCGTTCCGGCCGGCGGGGTTTCGGCGGCTGGGCCTTCGGGGGCGGCGGGCGGGTTCAGGATGTCGCCGATCGGGTCCTCGCCGGCCGGAGCCGGCGGCTCGATCACCCCGCCGGGGATCGGCGTGGCCTTCAGGCGCGGCAAGGCCGCGGCCATGAAGTTGCGCCAGATCTCGGCCGGGGCGCCGCCGCCGGTCACCCGCTTCATCGAGGTGTTGTCGTCCTTGCCGGTCCACACCGCGGTGACGAAGCCGCCCGTGTACCCGACGAACCAGGCGTCGCGGTAGTCGCTGGTGGTGCCGGTCTTGCCGGCGATGTCATAGCCCTCGACCTTGGCCCGCGTGCCGGTGCCGCCGGCCACGACCTGGCGCATCATCTGGTTCATGTACTGCAGCGAGGGCGAGGCGATCACCTGGGCGCGCTGGCCCTTGTCGACGCCGTGGTCGTACAGGACCTTGCCGCTGGTGGTGCGGATCCGCTCGATGCCGTAGCCCTTGGCCAGGAAGCCGCCGTTCGAGAACGGGGCGTAGGCCTGGGCCATCTCCATCGGCGAGACCTCGACCGCGCCCAGGGCCATCGACGGGTCCAACTGGATCTTGCTGGTGATGCCCAGGCGGCGGGCGGTGGCCGCGACGTTGCTGGTGCCCACCTCGCTGGCCAGGCGCGCGGCGACCGTGTTGATCGACTGGGCGAGAGCCGTCTGCAGGGTCATCGGGCCCAGGTACTTGTTGGTGTAGTTCTTGGGCTCCCAGTTGCCGATCTTCACCGGCTCGTCGACGACCATGACGCTGGGATTGCGGCCCTGGTCCATGGCGGTCAGGTAGACGAACGGCTTGAAGGCCGAGCCGGCCTGGCGGCGGGCGCTGGTGGCGCGGTCGAACTGGCTGTCGCTGTAGTCGGCCCCGCCGACATAGGCGCGAACGCGGCCCTCGCCGTCGATGGCCACCAGGGCCGCCTGCTGCACGCCCTGGCCCTTGTGACCCTCGACGCCGGTCTGCACCGAACGCTCGGCGGCGACCTGGATCGGCAGGTCCAGGGTGGTCTCGACCACCAGGTCCTCGGTGGGTTCGCCGACCAGCGAGCGCACCTGGGCGTCGACATAGTCGGTGAAATACTGGGCGCGCTGGTTGGCCAGAGTGGCCGAGACGCGGACCGGCTCGGCGAAGGCCTGGTCGCGCTGCTCGGCGGTGATGGCCTTCATCCGCACCATCTCGTCCAGCACGATGGTGGCGCGGCGGGCGGCGCGATCGCTGGCCGAGACCGGCGAATAGCGGGCCGGGGCCTTCATCAGCCCGGCCAGCAGGGCGGCCTCGCCGACGGTCAGCTGCGAGGCGGGCTTGTTGAAATAGCGCTGCGAGGCGGCTTCGATGCCGTAGGCCCCGGCCCCGAAATAGACCCGGTTCATGTAGAGGGCCAGGATCTGCTTCTTGCTGAACTTCAGCTCCAGCCAGACGGCCAGGATCAGCTCCTGGGCCTTGCGGCGATAGTTCTGGGCCGGGCTGAGGAACAGGTTCTTGGCCAGCTGCTGGGTGATGGTCGAGCCGCCGCGCTGGGGGCCGCCCTCGTGGCTCAGGTTCCAGATCAGCGAGCGGGCGATGCCCCACGGGTTGAAGCCGATATGGTGGTAGAACTGGCGGTCCTCGATGGCGACGAAGGCGGCCGGCACGTAGTCGGGCAGGGCGTCCAGGTCGACCGGCGGCGCGTACTGGCTGCCGCGCACGGCCAGCAGGGCGCCGGAGCGGTCCAGATAGTTGATCGAGGGCTGGCGCTTGACGTCGTACAGCTTGGAGGTGTCGGGCAGGTCGCTGGCGAACACCGCGAAGAAGGCGACGACGAAGATCAGGCCCCAGACGCCCAGCACGACCGTCCAGTAGAGCAGCGCCTGCAGGGGCGTGCGTTGCGGCTTCGCCGGCTTGTTCCCGCCGAAGGTACCGTTGGCCATGTCGTCCTTAATCCCGCAAACGCGCGGTCGCCCCGGGGCCCGCGCCGCACTTCGTTTAGCCGATGCCCACAGAAGGCGCGACAAGATTGACGAGAGATGAACACATCTTCACCCGCCTCGCGCGCGCCCTTGCACCCCGGGCGTGTTCATGGTTCGTTTCGCCTTCCGGTCGCGGCGCGAACATGCTGGCGACCTTCCGTGCGGGGCCGTTGAAGCCGATGTCAGCCTTCAAGCCGATTTTGGCGGCCGGATCATGGCGCCGCGCTTGGCCTGGCCCCCGCGCGCTGTCAAAAGACGCCTGTGTACGACCATCCTGATTCCGCATACGGGGCCCCTGCGCCGGGGCCGGCCGTCTCGCTCGACGCGGCGCGCGAGGTGCTGCGCCGCACCTTCGGCCATGCGGACTTCCGAGGCCTGCAAGCCGGGGTGATCGGCGAGCTGCTGGCCGGGCGCAGCGCCCTGGCCGTGCTGCCGACCGGCGGCGGCAAGAGCCTGTGCTACCAGATCCCCGCCCTGGTCCGTCCGGGCCTGGGCCTGGTGGTCTCGCCGCTGATCGCCCTGATGGCCGACCAGGTGGCCGGCCTGCAGCAGGCCGGGGTGGCGGCCGAGCGGCTGGACAGCAACACCCTGCCGGGCGAGCGGGCCGAGATCTGGCGGCGGATCGACGCCGGGGTGCTGGACCTGCTGTACCTGTCGCCCGAGGGCCTGATGCAGCCGTCGATGCTGGAGCGGCTGTCGCGCCTGCCGCTGTCGCTGGTCGCGGTCGACGAGGCCCACTGCGTCAGCCAGTGGGGCCATGACTTCCGGCCCGAATACCGCATGCTGGGCCGCCTGGCCGAGGTGTTTCCGCATGCCCCCCGCCTGGCCGTCACCGCCACCGCCGACGCCCGGACCCGCGACGACATCCGCGCCGAGCTGCGCCTTTCGGGCGCGGCCGAGTTCGTCGACAGCTTCGCCCGCCACGAACTGGCCCTGAACGCCGAACGCAAGAAAGGCAAGGGCCACGACCGGGTCATCGAGCTGGTCACCGAGCGCCCCAACCGCGCCGGGGTCGTCTATGCCGGCAGCCGGGACTCCACCGAGAAGCTGGCCGAGAAGCTGATCGCCGAAGGGATCCCCGCCCTGGCCTATCACGCCGGCCTCGACAAGGCCGTGCGGGCCCGGCGGCTGGAGGAGTTCCTGGAGGCCGACGAGGCGGTGATGGTCGCGACCATCGCCTTCGGCATGGGGGTCGACAAGCCCGACGTCCGCTTCGTGATCCACGCCGACCCGCCGGCCGCCATCGAGGCCTATTGGCAGGAGATCGGCCGCGCCGGCCGTGACCGCCAGCCGGCCGAGGGCATCACCCTCTACAGCTCGGCCGACCTGGCCTGGGCCGTGCGGCGGATCGAAGCCCAGAGCGCGCCCGACGAGGTCAAGGCCGTGCAACTGCGCAAGCTGCGCCAGTTCTACGCCATGCTGGAGGGCGTCACCTGTCGCGCCGCCGCCGTCCGCCGCTATTTCGGCGAGGAGGGAGTCGAGCGTTGCGGGGTCTGCGACATCTGCGTCTCGCCGCCGACCGGCGTCGACGCCACCCAGGCCGCCCAGAAGGCCCTGTCGGCCGCCCATCGGATGGGCGGGCGGTTCGGACGCGGCCGCCTGGTCGACCACCTGCTGGGCAAGACCAAGGACGTGACCCCGGCCGAGGCCCAGATGTCGACCTTCGGCATCGGCAAGGAGTTCAGCCCCCAGGGCTGGCGCGACCTGATCGACACCCTGGTGTTCGAGGGCCTGCTGCGCGAGGACCCCAATGACGGCCGGCCGCTGATCGGCCTGGGCGACGGCGAGGGCGTGCGCCAGGTCTATCGCGGCGAGCGGCTGGTCTCGGTGCGCCAGCAGGCGGCGACGGCCGACAGTCCGGGACGTTCCGGCGCCGGCAAGACGGCCCGCAAGCGCCAGGCCCTGACCGTGCCGCTGGAGGACCAGGCCCTGTTCGAGGCCCTGCGGAGCTGGCGGCGCGAGGAGGCGGCTCTGCAGCACGTGCCGCCCTATGTGATCTTCCACGACGCCACCCTGGCCGAGATCGCCGCCGCTCGCCCGGCCACGGCCGCCGCCCTGGCCAAGGCCGGCGGGGTGGGCCAGGGCAAGCTGGACCGCTATGGCGAGGCGGTGCTGAAGGTGGTGCGCGACAACTAAGTTGGCGCCGGACAGGGAAACGTTTCACGGCGCGATGTGTTAGGCTGGCTGGCGCCTCATTCCACGGGATTTCGCATGACCGACTTCACGATCAAGACTCCGGCCCCCAAGGCCTCCGCCAAGACGAAAGCCCAGGCTGGCGTGAAGCGCGCCAAGGCCGCCGTCGAAAAGGCCGTCGAGACCGTGGCCGAAAAGGCTGAGGTCGCCCGGACCTACGCCGCGGAGAAGGCCGATATCGGCAAGACCTGGACCGCCGAAAAGGCTCAGGTCGCCCACCAGCAGGCCGAGGAGCATCCCGTCGCCCTGGCGGTCGGGACCTTCGTGGCCGGCCTGGTGTTCGGCTTCCTGCTGGCCCGCAACTTCGACCGCTAGGCGTTACAGGGACAGCCGCTCGGCGGTGACGCCGGCGGCCCGCAGCGCGGCCAGCCGGGCGAAGGCCAGGGTCAGGGCCTTGCGCCGCGCTGGGGCCAGCGGGGCGACCGGCGCCTCGCGCACCACCGCGCCGCCGAAGCCGTCGGCGACGATCAGCCCCGGCTCGTCGGGCAGGATCCCCTCGGGAAAGTCCGGTGACACCGCGAAATAGAAGGCGTCGCAAAAGGGGGCGTATTCGGGCCATTTGCGGTCGACCCGGAAGTCCTCCAGCCCCGACTTGACCTCGACGATCAGCACGTCGCCCTTGGGGCCCAGGGCCATCAGGTCGGCGCGGCGGCCGTTGGGCAAGGTCACCTCGGCCAGGGGCGCATAGCCCAGCGAGACCAGGAACCGCCCGGCCCCGCGGGTGACCAGGCCGGTGGTCTCGGGCCGCGAAGGCCGAAGATCGATGACGACGTCCATGCCGGAACCATGTTCCAGCTTTGTTCGCGGATCAAGAGTGCTTCGTCACCCGCAGCATCGACGTATCGTAGCCCATCGCCCTGGCCCTCCCGATCAGCGCCTTCAGCTCCACCGGGGTCGGCGGCCTGCGGGTCAGGAGCCACAGATAGCGCCCCGAGCCCTCGCCGACGATTGACCAGCCGTAGTCGTCGGCGTGGTCCAGCACCCAGTAGTCGCCCACGAAGAACGGGCCGAAGAACGAGACCTTCAGCTTGGCTCCAGTCGCCCGGTCGGCGACCTTGGCCTCGCCTTCGCTGACCTTGACGGGGCCGGTCGGACCGCCCTGATGGCAGGTGTTGACCACGCGGATCAGGCCGTCGGGCCGTTTGGAATAGACCGCCGTGACCCCGTCGCAGCCCCTCTCGAACGGCATGTCGTAGCGCGCCGCCTCGTACCAGAGGCCGGCGTAACGCTCGAGGTCGACGGCCTTGGCCGGGCGCGGCGGATGCGAATTGCCGCTGGGCCCGGCCACGCAGGCGGCGATGGAGGCCGTGGTCAGCAGGACGGCGGAGAGCGGCCCCGGCAGGCGGCGGATCACGGTCAGGCCGGCGGCTGCTGCGGATATTCCAGCTTGGCGTAGCCCAGGGCCTTGACCCGCGCCAAGGCCTGGGCCCTGGCGGAAGGGTCCATCACCGGCTTGCGCGACAGCAGCCAGACGAAATTGCCGCCCGGCGTGGCCATGATCGCCCAGGACTGGTCGTCGGCCCGGTCGAGCACCCAGTATTCCTGCTTCTTCAGGCCGCCCAGGAAGCTCATCTTGAACTTGGCGTTCTGGGTTCCCGAGACGATCTGGCCGGTCGTGTCGAACACCTTTTCCGCGCCCGAGGCCGAGCCCTTGCGGCAGACCTGGTGCACCGAGAAGCCGTTGGCGCCCTTGCCGGTGAACTCTGTTGTCGGGGCCTGGCAGTCGCGCTGGCCCGAATTGGGCGTGCGGGCGATCTCGTACCACTTGCCGGTATAGAAGCTGGCGGCCACCGGCTTGGACGGCTGTTGAGCCGCCGCCCAGGCCGCGACCGGGGTCTGGGTCGCGAGCAGGGTCGCGGCGATCAGGATCGTAAGTCTGTGCATGATGCCCATCTTGCCCCCCAAACCTTGCCCCAAGGACGCCAGGAACGCAAAGCGCCCCGCCGAAGTTCCGGCGAGGCGCTGGCGGTCGTGCGGCGGCGGCCTATTCGGCGGCGATGGTCACCGGCGTGGCGCGGTCCCTGAAGTTGATGGCCTGCAGGTGGCGGATGCCCTCCTCGGCGATGTCGTCGCCGACCATCCGCTCGCCCTCGCCCTTCAGCTCGTCCAGGTCGACATACATGGCGTAGAAGGCCTTGGTGCGTTCGGTGATGATGCCGGCGTTGAGCAGCGTCTTGACCAGCACCCGGAAGATGTTGGTCTGCTCCTTCATGTTCTCCCGACGCAGGTCGTCGGTCATGATCTTCCCATACTCCTCGACCACCTTGTCGGGATCCAGGCCGAACTCGGCGTAGAGGTCCAGCTGCTGGTGCGGTGAGACCAGGTTGAACAGCAGGGTCTGGAAGCAGTGCGCCGCCCAGTCCTCGATGATCGCGTGCTCCTCGGGGGTCAGCTTGGGCACCGTGCGGTCGGCCCAGATCTTCCCGAACTTGTGGTGGAAGGCCTCGTCGGTCATCACCAGCTGCAGCATCTTCTTGCCCAGCGGATCGTTGATCTGGGTGTAGAAGGTGGCGAAGGCCCCCATGGCCAGGCCTTCGACCAGCATCTGCATGCCGATGATCTTCTTGTAGACCTCGGGCGCGCCGATGATCTCGACCAGCAGGGTCTTCAGGGCCGGGCCGCATTCGACCGGCTTGCCCCAGCGGGCCTTGATGTACTTGGCGAAGGCGGTGACGTGCCGAGCCTCCTCGCGGGTCTGGTTGGCCGCGTATTCCTGGGCGCCCTGGTCCTTGAGCACGTGGCACAGGCTGGCCGACAGGTTCAGCGCCCCCTGCTCGCCGTGCAGGATCGACGAGAAGCTGCGCAGCACCGACTGGTTGATGAAGCGGATGCGCTGCTTGGGATCGCTGAGGTGGTTGGAGACGTAGTCGGTCGACAGGGCGATGACCAGATCCTCGGGAACCAGCGCCTGGTTCTCCATGTCGAACGGCTCGTCATAGTCGATATAGGCCTTGTCCAGCGGATCCCAGAAGTGGTCGTGGGTCGCGGAAATGATCTTGTCGAAGGCGGTCGAGCGGTTGTTGTAGCGGTCCAGCTCGAGCATCGACTCGAAGTCGTCCGGCGCCACCGCGTCGTACATGGCGTCCTTGGTGATGTTCTTGTCCGTCACGGGAAGTTCCTCGCCAATGGGTCTGGACAGGATCCGTCTAACGCGGGTCTCTTGCCTATCTGAACACTGTCCACTCAAAGAACCGGCGGGGTCAAATTAAAAATGACGGCTGCGTCAGGTTTGCAAAGCGGCGTCGCGCCGGGAGAAAACCCAACCATGGGCCTGAACGTCTTCGTCCTGACCGGCGCTGGCATCTCGGCCGAGAGCGGCCTGGGAACGTTCCGTGACGCCAGCGGAATCTGGACGCAATACGACCTCTCGGAGGTGGCGACCCCGGAGGGTTTCGCCCGTGATCCGGCCAAGGTTCGCGCTTTCTATAACGCCCGTCGCGCGAACCTGGCGGGCGCGGCGCCCAACGCGGCGCACCTGGCCCTGGCCCGGCTCCAGAAGGGCCTCGTCGCGCGAGGCGGACGCCTGTTCCTGTGCACCCAGAATGTCGACGACCTGCACGAGCAGGGCGGCTGCAGCGACGTGGTCCACATGCATGGGCAACTGGGGATCACGCGCTGCCACGGCTGCGGGGCGACCTGGCCGGATTCCGAGCCGCTGAGCGGCGAGACCGCCTGCGCCCGCTGCGGCGAAACCGGAACGGCTCGGCCGCACGTGGTGTGGTTCGGCGAGACGCCCCTGTTCCTGCACGGGATCGAGGACGCCCTGGAAGACAGCGACCTGTTCGTCGCCATCGGTACGTCGGGCGCGGTCTATCCGGCCGCCGGCCTCGTGGCCTGGGCCCGGCGGCTGGGGATCCGCACCTGCGAGCTGAACCTGGAGCCGTCCGACAACGCGCGGGTCTTCGACGAGCGCCGCTACGGGCCCGCGACCGAAGTCGTGCCAACCTGGGTGGATGAGGTGCTGGGCGGGCAGGGCGCGCGCCCTATCCCTCCAATCCCGCCAGCACCTTAGGGTTCTTCTTCGCCAACTCGACGATGCGTTCGATCAGGGCGTCCCGGCTCTCCAGAGCCAAGCCGTCGCGCAGGCGGGCCAGGCGGTCGCGGACATAGCCCCGGCCCGTGGCGTCTAGCAGGTTGGCCGCCGCCACCACGGCCGCCTGGTGCTTGCAGGCCCCGAACTTGTCGAAGCCTGGGCAGGTGCAGGCGCCCTCGCCGTCCGGCGCGCGCAGGGTGACGACATAGAGGTCGCCGGCGCTGCCGGTGACATGGCCGGTGACGACGTCGTCCTCGATCGCCACCAGGTCGACGGCCCCGGCCTCGGCCATGGCCGCGCCGCTCTCGAACCAGCGCTCGTCCATGCGGCCGCGCCAGGCGGCCTCGTCGAAAAAGGCGGCGTCGGACAGGCTGTCGGCGTGGCTCATGCGTCATCCTCGATGCGGTGGAGGGAGCCTTGAGCCCAGGTCGATCATTTGTCTAGGCCGGGCGCCCAGGCGGCGACCGGTTCGTTTCGTCCGGACGCCAACAGGGAGATCCGCATGGGAAAACCGATCAGTCCTCCGCCGGTCGTCGGCGGTCTTCGGGGCGAGCTGCCCGCCTATCTGTCGAACGGCGTGATCGGGCTCCGGGTCCGGCCCAATCCGCTGTCGGCGGGCATGACCCTGGTCAGCGGCCTGGCCGGCCGCCATCCGGCCCGCCACATCGAGGCCGCCGCCCTGGCCCCTTATCCGCTGGCCGCCGACATCAGCCTGAACGGGGTGTGGGCGTCGGACGCCAGCGACGCCCTGACGATCGTCGACCAGGTCTATGACTTCGAGACCGCCGAACTGACGACCCGCCTAGTCTACCAGCCCGGCGACGTGAGCGCCGAGATCACCGTGGTCGCGTTCTGCAGCCGCGACGATCCGACGATCGTCTGCCAGGAACTGAGCCTGCGGCTCGATGGGCTGGCCAAGGTCGTCCTGCGACCGATGATCGACGCCCGCGACGTGGAGGGCCGGGCCCTGGCCCACGAGCGCCACACGCCGGGCGAGGCCGAGCCCGCCTGCGACGGCTCGCTGCTGTGGGAGACCGAAGGCGCCCTGTCGACCTGCGGCCTGGCCATGGTCAGCAGCGTCGACGCGCCGGTGGAGACCCAGTATCCGCCGCTCCAGCGTGGCCGGCTCTATACCGAGCACAGCTTCGAGGGTGACCAGCGGCGCGAATACCGGCTGCGCCAGATTGTCAGCGTCACGCCCAACGCCATCCACGACCAGCCCGACCAGCACGCCGTGCGCATGGTCGCCTTGGCCCGCCGCCGGGGTTTCGAGGCGATCCGCGAGGCCAACCGCAAGCAGTGGCGCGACCTGTGGCGCGGCCGTATCGAACTGGTGGGGGCGCCGCCGCGCTGGCAGGCCCTGGCCGACGCCACCTTCTACTATCTGATGGCCTCGACGCACCCGTCGTCGCCGAGTTCGACCTCGATCTTCGGTTTGGCCACCTGGGGCGACTATCACTACTACTACGGCCACGTGATGTGGGACCTGGAGACCTTCGCGGCGCCGCCGCTGGTCTTCCTGCAACCGGGCGCGGCCGAGGCCCTGCTCGACTACCGCAGCCGCACGCTGGAGGCGGCCCAAAAGAACGCCCTGGCGCGCGGCCATCGCGGCCTGCAGTTTCCGTGGGAAAGCGGCCCGGCGACGGGGCAGGAGGCCGCGCCCTTGCCCGGCACGGCCTCCTGGCACGAGGACCATGTCACGCCCGATGTCGCCCGCGCCTTCGCCCTCTACGCCGCCGCGGCCGGCGACGAGGAATTCATGCGGGAGCGGGCCTGGCCGGTGCTTTACGGCGTCGCCCAATGGATCGCCAGCCGGGTGACCCCTACCGAGCGCGGGCACGAGCTGCAGGGCTCGATGGGCATCGCCGAGCGCCAACAGGAAAGCGACAATCCCGCCTTCGGCGTGCTCGCCTGCCAGGCCGCTCTCGACGACGCTCTGGATATGGCCGAAAGGCTGGACAAGCCCGCGCCGCCCGAATGGCGCGCGATCCGCGACACCCTGGTTCTGCCGATGCAGGGCGACCTGCTGGCGTCGCACGACGACTATCGCCCCGACGAGGAGAAGGGCGAGACCCCCGATCCGCTGATGGCGTTCTTTCCGCTCTGGCGCGACCTCGGGGCGGAGGTCGAGCGCGCCACCCTGGCGCATTACCTGTCGCTGGCCGACGCCTATGCCGGCGCGCCGATGCTGTCGGGCCTGCTCGGCGTCTGGGCCGCCTGGTCGGGGGATCGGGCGCTGTCGGCCCGCCTGCTGGAGGAAGGCTACGGCAAGTTCGCCTCGGGCCGCTTCAACCAGATCCTGGAATATCGTCCCGACCGCTTTCCCGAGCAGCCGCCGGCTGGGCCGTTCGTGGCCAATATGGGCGCGTTCCTGATGTCGCTGATCCAGGGCTTTCCGGCCCTGCGGCCGACCTTGGGCCCGCCCGAGACCTGGCCCCAGCGGCCGGTCGTGCTTCCGGAAGGCTGGGAGGCGATCCGCATCGGCCATCTGTGGGTCCGCGGCCGACCCTATCGCCTGGAGGCCCGACATGGTCAGCGGGCGACCCTGGAGCCCGTCGAGAGCGCGTAGGGCCGTCTGCTTCCTCGCAAGAGCCCCAGAACGGATCGACATTCCGATCCGGGGACCGAAAGCCTCGCCCTTCGACAAGCTCAGGATGAGGTTTTCTATGGCTCGGTCTGCAAATTGGTCCTCATCCTGAGCTTGTCGAAGGACGAGGACCGCGCACGGCCTTGAAGGTCGACCCGTCCTACGACTGCTCGACCTGCTCGATGCCCGCGTCGCTGAAGCCGAAATGGTGGGCCACCTCGTGAACGAAGACGTGCTCGACCAGCGCCTGGAAGCCGACGTCGCCCGCGCACCACTCGTCCAGGATCGGACGGCGGAAAAGCCGGATGCTGGAAGGGTTCGGCGCAACGTCGAACACGCTTCGCCGCGTCAGGTCGACGCCTTCGTAGACCCCGGTCAGCTCGAACGGGTCTTCGATCCCCAGGGCGTCCAGCGTTTCGTCGTCGGCGAACTCCTCGACCCGGACCTGGACGTCGCCGACCGCCGCCTTGATCGGCGGGGGAAGGTTGGCCAGCGCGTGGCCGGCCAGCGCGGCGAAATCGGCCAGCGATGGGGATCGGGCCCCGCTCCAGCCTTCCGAGGAGGCGGCCGCCGACGACCAGGCGGCGTCGACGGTCCTGCTCAGCTCGTCGGCCACGACATAGGCGACCAGGTCGCCCAGGGCGATGTCGCCGCGCTCGCACCATTCGTCGAGGATCGGCCGGCGATAGAGGACCAGCGTCGGCCGATCCTGGCCGACGTCCTGCAACAGGCCGGTCAGAGCGTACCGATCCTCGATCCCCTGGTCGTCCAGCACCGCGTCCGAGGCGAGGTCGTCGATACGCAGCGCCACCTCGCCGGCCTGCCGGCGGATCTCTGCGGGCAGGCCCTCGAAGGCTTTTCGCGCCAGGGTCGCCAGATCATCCAGCGAAGGGGCCAGGGTCGCGGCCAGAGGGTCGGTCCAGGTCATGGCCGGTAGATAGGCCGTCGGCGTCGCGTCGGAAAGGCGGGACCGCGAGGCCGTGACGGCCAGGCTCATCGCGCTCTGGTCACGCACGGCCTAATCTGTGAATCTGATTCGCTAACCACGTCCGCAGCCCGGGGGCCGACGACAAGCCTGATGACCTCGTCCGACTTGATCCTGGCCGCGACGGCCGGCGCGGTCTGCCTGGCGCTCTGCGCCACGCTGTGGGCCATGTCGCAGCGCCGGCGGTTCGAGGACCACCTCGTCCGCCTGAAGGCCCGCGCCGCGACGCTGGAGACGCGGCTGATGGACAGCCAGGGCGCCGCCGAGGCCTTCGAGACCGCGGTGGTCGTCCTGCACGACGACGGCGTCGACCTGGTCTCCGGCGAGGACGCTCTGACCGCCTGCGCCGGGATTCTCGACGTTCCCGCCGACGCCCAGGCCGTGGTCGTCGCCCTGACCGAGGCCGATCCGTCCCACGCCCACAAGCTGAAGGCCCTGTTCGAACAGGGCGAGGCCTGCGCCTTCGAGACGCGCGGCGCGCGCGGCGGGGTGCTGGTCGAGGGCCGGGCGGCGGGGACCCGGGCCTGGCTGCGCCTGGCCGCGGCGGCCGCCGACGAGACCGGCCTGCCGGACGCCCACCGCTTCGCCGCCTTCATGGACGGACTGGTCGAGCCGGCCTGGATCTCCGGCGCCGACGGCGCGCCGGTGTGGGGCAACGCGGCCTACCTGCGCGTCGTGGGGGTCGAGACGGCCGCCGACGCGGCGCGCGACAACAAGTCGATCGACCGGGCCGCCGACGCCCTGGCGGTCGAGGCCGCCAAGGCCGGTGAGCTGCGGGAGCTGGTCCGCTGGGTGCCGCTGGACGGCCGCCGCCGCGCCCTGCGCTTCTCGGCCCAGCCGCTGGAAGGCGGCGGCGTCGGGGTGTTCAGCAGCGACGTCACCGAAGTCGAGGACATGCGCGACGCACTGAAGAAGCACGTCGCCGCCCACGACGAGACCCTGAACCACATCGCCGACGGCGTGGCGATCTTCAGCGCTGGCCGGCGGCTAGCCTTCCACAACACCGCCTTCGCCGAGCTGTGGGGCCTGGAACCGGCCTGGCTGGCCGAGCGCCCGACCCATGGCGAGGTGCTGGACCGCCTGCGCCAGCGCCGCCGGCTGCCCGAGACGGTCGACTACGCCAAGTGGAAGGCCGCGGAGCTGGCGCGCTACGAGGACCTGGGCCCTCAGGCCGACGAGATGTGGGACCTGCCCGACGGCCGCACCCTGCGCGTCGTGCGTCAGCCCCACCCTCTGGGCGGCATGCTGCTGCTCTACTCCGACATCACTGGCGAGCTGCGGCTGAAAGCCCAGTACAACGCCCTGATCCAGGTTCAGCAGGCCACGCTGGACAAGCTGAACGACGCGGTGGCGGTGTTCGGCTCGGACGGCCGCCTGCGGCTGCACAACGAGGCTTTCGAGACCTTCTGGAACGTCTCGGCCCAGGCCCTGGAGGCGGCGGTCGACTTCGAGGGCGTGGTCGAGCTGTGCGTGCCGCGCCTGCACGACCTGAGCTTCTGGCGCGAGCTGAAGGGCCGGGTCGCCGATCCCGACCCGCAGATGCGCGCCCCGACCTCGGGCGAGACCCGCACCTCGGACAACCGCATCGTGGTCTACCAGAGCCGGCCGCTGCCGGACGGCGCGACCCTGATCGCCTTCGCCGACGTCACCGACACCCGCGCCCTGCAGAACGCCCTGGACGACCGCTCGGCGGCCCTGGCCGAAGCCGAGCGGCTCAAGCGCGACTTCGTTGGCAACGTTTCCTACGAGCTGCGCACCCCGCTGACGACGATCATCGGCTATTCGGAGCTTCTGGAGCGGGCCGACGGCCTGTCCGAACGCAGTCGCGGCCACGTGGCCTCGGTCCGGGCCGCCGCCACCCAGCTGGCCCGCTCGATCGACGACGTGCTGGACATGGCCCAGATCGACGCCGGCGAGATGGCGCTGGAGATCGAGGACATCCGCGTGGCCGGCCTGCTGACCGACGCCCAGGAGCGCTCGCTGAAGGCGGCCCAGCTGGGCGGGGTGACGCTGTCGGTGGAATGCGACAAGGACGTCGGCCTGATCCGCGGCGACCACAAGCGCCTGTCGCAGATTCTGGACCACCTGATCGAGAACGCCCTGCGCCAGACCCCCCCGGACGGGGTGGTCACCCTGTCGGCGCGGCGGGCCCTGGGCGAGGTGCGGCTGGACGTCTCGGACACCGGCCGCGGCGTGCCGTTCCACGTCCAGGCCCACATCTTCGACCGCTTCGTGGGGCGGGATCGCGGCGGTCCCGGCCTGGGCCTGGCCCTGGTCAAGGCGCTGGTCGAGCTGCACGGCGGCTGGGTGGCGCTGGAAAGCGAACCGGGCGCGGGCTCGACGTTCACGTGCCACTTGCCGGAGACGCAACAGCCCGGGGCGGCGCAGCCGGAGTTCGGGTTCTAGGCCAGAGATCCTCCCCCTGTGGGGGAGGTGGCCGAAGGCCGGTGGGGGGATGTGCAGCCTCGACACCGACCGGATCGACGACCCGAAAACTCCCCCCACCGATCGCTGCGCGATCGCCTCCCCCACAGGGGGAGGAATTTAGTGCTGGCTTTCCGGCAACCGAACCACCAGCCCGTCCAGCGCGTCGCTCACCTTGATCTGGCACGACAGGCGCGAGTTCGGCTCGACGTTCTCGGCGAAGTCCAGCATCGACTCCTCCATGGCCGACTTGTCGCCGGTCTTGGACAGCCAGGCCTCGTCGACATAGACGTGGCAGGTGGCGCAGGCGCAGGCGCCGCCGCAGTCGGCGTCGATGCCGGGCACGTTGTTCTTCACCGCGCCTTCCATGACCGTCAGGCCTGGCTTCACGTCGATGAGGTGGTCCGTGCCGTCGTGCTCGATATAGGTGATCTTGGCCATGGGTCCCCTGGACTGGTTTTGAACGGTCGTTTTACGCCGCTACGTCCTTCATGGAAATCGCCGGATCCATCAACCGGGCGATATCGACGGGCGTGCGTCGGGCGATCAGCTGCTTGCCGGCCATGAATTCGGGCGGGGCGTTGACCGCCTCGACGGCCTGAACCAAGTCGCCCTTCAGGTGGAAGACGGCGAACCGGGCGGCCGCCACGTCGCCGCGCACCACCTGGCGGTCGGCGTCGAACGGCAGGCCGGCGATCTGGAGTTTGAGGTCGTACTGGTCGGACCAGAACCACGGGATCTCGTGCGGCGGCATAGGCCGGCCGGCGATGGCGGCGGCGGCCTGCTTGGCCTGTTCCAGGGCGTTGGGTACGCTCTCCAGGCGGAACTGGCGCTCATAGGTCGGCAGCGGCCGGTGGGTCAGGTCGCCGATGGCGAACACGAACGGGTCGGCCGTCCGAGCCTCGAGGTCGACCACCACGCCGTTGGTGCAGTCCAGCCCGGCGTCACGGGCCAGTTCCTCGTTGGGGATCGCCCCCACCCCGACCAGGGCGACGTCGCAGGCGATCACCGAGCCGTCCGCCAGCCGCACCCCGGTCACATGGCCATCCTGGCCGTCGAAGCCCGCGACCTTGGCGTCGAGCACGAAGGTCACGCCGCGCGCGCCATGATAGTCCTGGAAGAAGGTCGACAGGGTCTCGCAGGCCACCCGGGCCAGGACGCGCGGCTCGCGCTCAAGGATCGTGGCATGGCCGCCCAGGGCCATGGCCGAGGCCGCCGCCTCCAGGCCCACATAGCCGCCGCCGACCACGGCCAGCCGCTTGCCGGGGCCCAGGGCGCCCTTCAAGGCCTCGGCGTCGGCCGCCGTGCGCAGGGCCAGGACGCCGGCCAGGTCCGCGCCCGGAAGGGGCAGGGCGCGAGCCCGAGCGCCGGTGGCGAGGATCAGGTAGTCGTAGGCGATGACCTCGCCCGACGCCAGGGTCACGGTCTTGGCGCCGCGATTGATCGACACCGCCACCCCGCCCAGCCGCAGGGAGACCCCAGCCTCCTCGTACCAGGCGCTGGGCTTGAGCTGCAGGCTGTCGGCGTCGGCCTCGCCCTTCAGCCAGGCCTTGCTGAGCGGCGGGCGCTGGTAGGGCAGCAGGGGCTCGTCGCCGATCAGGACGATCGGGCCGACATGGCCGTACTGGCGCAGGAAGGCCGCGGCCGAGCCCCCGGCATGGCCCGCGCCGACGATGACGACGCGGCTGTTCAGATCGCCCGTGCCCGCTTCGCTCAATGCACGCATCTCCCTCGTTCAAACAAAAGTGACGATGCCGTCACTTTTTGCAAGCCGCTTCCAGCGCCGTTCAGGATCTCGCGGCCTTGATCTTGAGCAGCAGGTCCAGCCGCGGGCGAAGCTTTTCGCTCAGCGACGGGTCGCGGGCCAGGACCTTTTGGTACCAATCGATGGCCTCGTCCATGGCGGCGACGTTGATCTGGCCCTTGACCGCGTTGGCTCGGACGAAGGCCTCATCCGCGAGGAACTGGTCGGCGTCCAAGCGTCCCTTGGCGTAGGCCACACGCCACAGGGCGGCGGCCCTGGCGTTGTCCTTGGGCACGCCATCGCCGTTCCAATAGATCTGGCCAAGCGTCATATGGGCGTTCTTCTGGCCCTGGGCGACGGCCTTCTCATACCAGGTCCGCGCCTCGCCGACGTCGCGCGGCACGATCTTGCCCCGCAGGTAATAGTCGCCCACGTCGGTCTGGGCGTCGGCGTCGCCCGCCTGGGCCGCTTCGCGACACAAGGCAAGGCCACGCTCGGGGTCGGCAGGACCGCCCTGGCCGAGGATCAGCAGGTTGCCCAGCGCGCATTTCGACTTGCTGAAGCCTCGATCGGCGACCGCCTTGTAGAGGCCTCGCGCCGCCGTCGGATCGCGCGGACGGCCGTCATAGCCCCTCTCGACGCACTCGGCATGGAGGTGAGCGGCCAGGGCCCGCGCCTTGGACGCCTGTTCCCAGAGCGCGCAGGACCTGGCTTTGTCGATCGAAAAGCCGCCTCCGCCGACGAACGATGCGCTGGCGACCAGAGTCTGGGCGTCGGGATCGCCGGCGGCGGCCAGGGCCTCGAGCGCCGGCTTGCCCGCCGGGTCGCCCGCCACCAGACGCGCCTTGGCCTCGGCATAGGCCGGGCTCGCGGTCGGTTCGTCCACGCCGGCGGCGCTGGAAACGAGCAGGCCGGCGGCGAGGACGAGCGCGGGGATCATACGACCCGTTCGACCAGCATCTTCTTGATCTCGGCGATCGCCTTGGCCGGGTTCAGGCCCTTGGGGCAGACCTGGGCGCAGTTCATGATCGTGTGGCAGCGATAGAGCTTGAACGGGTCCTCGAGGTTGTCGAGGCGGTCGCCCGTGGCTTCGTCGCGGCTGTCGATCAGCCAGCGGTAGGCGTGCAACAGGGTGGCCGGGCCCAGATACTTGTCGCCGTTCCACCAGTAGCTGGGGCAAGAGGTCGAGCAGCAGGCGCACAGGATGCACTCGTAGAGGCCGTCCAGCTTGGAGCGGTCTTCCGGCGACTGCTTCCACTCGGTCTGCGGCTCGGGCGTGACGGTGTGCAGCCAGGGCTCGATCGAGGCGTACTGGGCGTAGAACAGCGTCAGGTCCGGGATCAGGTCCTTGACCACCGGTTGGCTGGGCAGCGGGCTGATCTGCACGGCCTTGCCGGGCGTGTCGGCGTGGCCGTGGGTGCAGGCCAGGGTGTTGCGGCCGCCGATGTTCATCGCGCAAGAGCCGCAGACGCCCTCGCGGCACGAGCGGCGGAAGGCCAGCGTCGGGTCGATGGTGTTCTTGATGTAGAGCAGGGCGTCCAGGACCATCGGGCCGCAGGCGTCGACGTCCACCTCGTAGGTGTCCCAGCGCGGGTTGCGGCCGTCTTCCGGGTCGTAGCGGTAGACCTTGAACGCGCGGGTGTTCTTGGCGCCGGCCGGTGCGGGCCAGGTCTTGCCGTTCTGGACGGTGGAGTTCTTGGGGAGGGTGAGCTGAACCATCGATCGTACCCTCAGTACACGCGCTGCTTGGGCGGGATGTAGTCGATGTCTTTCGACATGGTGTAGCTATGCACCGGCCGGAAATCGATCTTCACCTGGCCGGTGCCCTGGTCGAGCCAGGCCAGGGTATGCTTCATCCAGTTGGCGTCGTCGCGCGTGGAGAAGTCCTCGCGGGCGTGGGCGCCGCGGCTTTCGGTGCGGTTGACCGCCCCGGCCACGGTGACCACGGCCTGGCCGATCAGGTTGTCGAACTCCAGGGTCTCCATCAGGTCGGTGTTCCACACCAGCCCGCGGTCGCTGACCTTGATGTCCTTGGCCTTGTCCCAGACCACGCCCAGGCGCTTGAGGCCGCCGTCCAGGGTCTCGCCGGTGCGGAACACCGCGGCGTCCTCCTGCATGGCCTTCTGCATCTCCAGACGCAGGGCCGCCGTCGGCTGGCCGCCGTTGGCGTTGCGGAAGCGGTCGAAGCGCGCCACATGCGCGTCGGTCATGCTGTCCTTCAGCTCCGGCTGGGTGGCCATCGGCTTGAGGATCTCGGCGCAGCGCAGGGCGGCCGCGCGGCCGAACACCACCAGGTCGATCAGGCTGTTGGAGCCCAGGCGGTTGGCGCCGTGCACCGACACGCAGGCCGCCTCGCCCACGGCCATCAGGCCGGGGATCACCTGGTCGGGATTGTCGCCCGACTTGGTGACGACCTCGCCGTGATAGTTCGTCGGGATGCCGCCCATGTTGTAGTGGACGGTCGGCAGGACCGGGATCGGGGCCTTGGTCACGTCGACGCCGGCGAACACCTTGGCCGTCTCGGAGATGCCGGGCAGGCGCTCGTGCAGGATCTTCGGGTCGAGGTGGTCCAGGTGCAGGAAGATGTGGTCCTTGTTGGGACCCACGCCGCGGCCTTCGCGGATCTCGATGGTCATGGCCCGGCTGACCATGTCGCGCGGGGCCAGGTCCTTCACCGACGGGGCGTAGCGCTCCATGAAGCGCTCGCCCTCGGAGTTGGTCAGGTAGCCGCCCTCGCCGCGGGCGCCCTCGGTGATCAGGCAGCCGGCGCCGTAGATGCCGGTGGGGTGGAACTGGACGAATTCCATGTCCTGCAGCGGCAGGCCGGCGCGCAGGGCCATGGCGTTGCCGTCGCCAGTGCAGGTGTGGGCCGAGGTGGCCGAGAAATAGGCGCGGCCGTAACCGCCGGTGGCCAGGATCACCATCTGGGCCTGGAACCGGTGCAGGGTGCCGTCGTCCAGCTTCCAAGCGGTGACGCCCCGGCAGACGCCGTCTTCCATGATCAGGTCGAGCGCGAAGTACTCGATGAAGAACTCGGTGTCGTGGGCCAGGGACTGGCCGTACATCGTGTGCAGCATGGCGTGACCGGTGCGGTCGGCCGCCGCGCAGGTGCGCTGGATCGGGCCTTCGCCGAAGTTCTTGGTCATGCCGCCGAAGGCGCGCTGGTAGATCTTGCCGTCCACGGTGCGCGAGAACGGCACGCCCCAGTGCTCCAGCTCGTAGACCGCGGCCGGGGCGTTGCGGGTCAGGTACTCGATGGCGTCCTGGTCGCCCAGCCAGTCCGAGCCCTTGACGGTGTCGAACATGTGCCAGCGCCAGTCGTCCTGGCCCATGTTGCCCAGCGAGGCCGAGATCCCGCCCTGGGCGGCGACCGTATGGCTGCGGGTCGGGAACACCTTGGTGACGCAGGCGGTCTTCAGCCCGGCCTGGGCGCAGCCGAGCGCGGCGCGAAGGCCCGAGCCGCCGGCGCCGACGACGACGACGTCGAACTTGTGGTCGATGAACTTGTAGGCCGACATCAGAGGGCTCCGGTGAAGGCGACCTTGAGGATCGCCACGACCCCAAGAGCGCCGCCGAGGACGCAGACGAAAAGATTGGCGAGGACCAGCACGGTCTTGGTCGTGAAGTCCGGGATGTAGTCTTCGATCACCACCTGCACCTGACCCTTCAAATGGATCAGGGCGACGACGATCAGCAGGCAGAGCAGGACGGTGTTGTGCGGGATGGCCACCCACTCGGCGGCGCCGTCGAAGCCCAGGGCCGCCAGGCGCAGCACCGCGAACAGGCCCCACAGGGCCAGCGGGACCAGGGCGATGCCCGACACGCGCTCGGTGACGAAATGGCCGACGCCGTGGTGCGAAGCGCCCAGGCCGCGGGCCCGGGACATCGGCGTGCGGAAGCGGGCGGAAGGAGAAGGACCGGCCATGATCAGAGCGCTCCGGTTTGGGCGGCGATGACCCAGACGACGATCGCGCCGACCACCGCGAAGGCGATGGCCCCGGCGCCGGTCATGTCGGCGGTCTTCGGCGTGAAGCCCTTGCCGGCGTCCCAGAAGGTCTGACGCACGGTGTAGGCGATGTTGTAGAGCACGGCGACGGTCAGGCCGAACAGCACCAGCTTGCCGAGCGGCGAGCCCAGCGCCCCGGTGTAGCAGGCATAGGCGTCGGGGCCCGAGGCCAGGGCGACGGCCCAACCGGCCAGCAGGAGGACACCGACGTACAGCGCGAACACGCAGGCCCGGTGCAGGATCGAGCAGGCCATGGTGATGTGCCAGCGCCAGACTTGCAGGTGCGGCGACAGGGGGCGCTCGGGAAGGCCCCCGCGGGTGTCGGTCATGGTTGCGTCCAACCTTTGGCTTTGTGCGTTGCGGGATGCTTTTAAGCGCGACGCCGGGGGTGTCAACGCGGCCGCCCTTGTTGAGAAACGTTCTCAGGGCGTTGACCCGGCGGCCGTTTAACGGGCCTTGAACAGGTTCAGCGCCGCATGCTGCAGCAGCATGATGGTCTTGGCGTCGCGGATGCGTCCGTCGACGACCATGGCCAGCGCCTCGTCGATGGCCAGCTCCAGCACCTCAATGTCCTCGCCCTCGTCCGGATGGCCGCCGCCGTCGCCGATCCGCATCGCCGCGTCGTACTCGGCCACGAAGAAGTGCAGGATCTCGGTGACCGAGCCCGGGCTCATGAAGGCCTCGAAGACCTTGCTCACCGCGCCCAGGCGATAGCCCAGCTCCTCCTCGACCTCGGCGCGGATGCGGACCTCCGGCTCGGCGTCGTCCAGCAGGCCGGCGGCGGCCTCGATCAGCAGGTCGTCATGGCCGTTGACGAAGGCGGGGTAGCGGAACTGCCGGACCAGCAGGACCGTGCGCCGGGCCAGGTCGTAGGGCAGCAACACCGCCCCGTTGCCGCGGTCGTAGACCTCGCGGGACTGGGTCTGCCAGGTCCCGTCGCGACGCTTCCAGTCGAAGGTGGTCGTCTTCAGGACATACCAGTTGTCCGAGAGCAGCCGGGTCTCGTGGACGCGGACGCGATCCTTGACGCTCATCTGGGTCTCCTAATCCCGCACCCGCGCCACATAGTCAGCCGAGCGCATTTCCTGCAGGCGCGACACCGTCCGCTCGAACTCGAACGACCCGTCGCCAGCCGGGTACAGGGTGTCGGGCTCGCCGTGAGCCAGGGCCACCAGCTTGGCGTCGGCCTCGTAGAGGGCGTCGACCAGGGTGTTGAACCGCCTGGCCGCATCGCGCCGCTCAGGGGTCAGCAGCGGCACGTCCTCGAGGAACAGGGTGTGGAAGCGCTCGGCGACCGCCAGGTAGTCCTGTGGGCCCAGGGCCTGCTGGCACAGGCTGGCGAACGAGGCGCGCAGCAGGCCTCCGGCGGCGCGGGGGAAGTGCATCTTGCGGCCCAGCACCTCCAGCTTGGCGCCGGTCTCTTCAGCCCCGTCCAGCATATCGGTCCACAGGGCGTCGAAGGCGGCGGCGTTGGCCTTGTCGTCCGGCGCCAGCCAGGTGCGGGCGGCGCGCAGGCGGTCCAGCCGGAAGTCCACCGGTCCGCGCACGGCGACCACCTCCAGCTTCTCCTTCAGCATCTCGATGAACGGGACGAAGAGCTGGCGGTTGAGGCCGTCCTTGTAGAGGTCGTCCGGCGGGCGGTTGGAGGTGGCCACCAGGGTCACGCCCTGAGCGAACAACGCCTCGAACAGCCGGCCCAGGATCATCGCATCCGCGATATCGGTGACCTGCAGTTCGTCGAAGCACAGCAGGCGGGCCTCGGCGGCGATCAGGTCGGCGGTCGGGACGATCGGATCGTCGCCCCGATGCTGGCCGAACCGCGCCTTGCGCTCGCCCGCGTCGCCCTTGCGCCAGGCGTTGATGTGCTCGTGGACCTCCGCCATGAACACATGGAAGTGCACGCGGCGCTTGCGGCTGACCGGGGCGCTGTCGAAGAACAGGTCCATCAGCATGGACTTGCCGCGGCCGACCGGCCCCCACAGATAGACGCCCTTCTGGCCCTTCGGCTTGCGGCCGAACAGCGAGAAGCCCGGCTCGCCGGCGTTGTCGAGGTCGGCCTCAAGGCGTGAGAGGGCGTCGACCGCGGCGGCCTGGGCGACGTCGGGCTTGATCTCGCCCTGGGCCAGGCGCTCTCGGTAGGCGGTGCGAACGGATGTGGGCATCGCCACGCGGGTTAGCGCGGCGAGGACGGCGGGGGAAGACCCCAAAGGTCGGCGAGCGTCCGGAAACGGGCCATGAAACGTGGCTGGAGCCGACGTCGTTAGTTGTTCTGACACGTCAGAGGAGACCGACATGGCTCAGCCCGAAGACCGCACGATTCCCTCGGACCTCGCCCCTGAGGGCGAGACGGCGGCGCTCTACGACGCCGACGACAACCTGGACATCGACGCCGGCGCCGAGCCGCGCGACGGCCAGCTGGACGGCCAGCACGGAACCAAGACCCGCCAGGCCCGCAAGAACGAGATCAGCAACCGGCCGGTGTGAACCGCCGGGGACATGCCCTTGCGGCGTGTCCCCTTCCGGCGCACCGCCTTTGGCTGGGGACACGCCGCGAGGGCGTGTCCCCGTCCACGACGCGCCTAAACCCCCAGATCCTTCCGCACGAAGCGATACGTCTCGCGCCGCTCGCAGGCGCAGGCCTTCATCTGGCCGTCCTTGGTCCACCAGACCAGCAGCGGATAGGCGAAGTTGACGCCGTTGGCCTTGAGCAGTGGCCGCAGGTCCTCGACGGTCTTGCGGCCGGCCTCGATCACGGCGGTTCGGGCGACGTCGCCGTCGGCGGGGGCGATGCCCGTCGCCTTCCAGGCCTCGACCGGGGTGGCGTCCCACTTCTCCGACAGCGCCCAGCTTCGGTTGACCCACAGCTCGGCCACCGTCGCCCGCTCGGCCGGCGTCGACTTCGGCACGCCGTTTCGGTCGGCGCGGGCGATCTCGATCAGCCGGGTGTCGACCCCGGCCTTGTGCAGACCCGGATACTCCTCCTGCTTGAACCGCACGCAGTCGGGGCACGTGCGGAAGCTGACCATGTAGAGCTTCTGCCCGTTCAGCCCCGGCGACACCCAGCCGGAGGCCTCCAGGATCTTGGTGATCTCGGCCTGGTTCCTGGTGATCGTCTTGGGCCGCCAGCGCAGCTCGAAGTTCCAGTAGGCCCAGGCTCCCGCCCCAACGGCGGCGATCACGACGATGGCGACGAGCCAGCGGCCGAAGGTCTTCATGCGGTGGTTTCCCCTCTCAAGATCACCCAACCTCGGACGCGGCGGCCCGTACGTCAAATGTCCCCGCCTCGCCTTGGAACGGCGCGGCGCCTTGTCTAGACTCGGGCCCGGGTCGAACGCCCGCATCTGAAGGACGGCTCCGCCCGTGATCGAGATTTCCCTGCCCGACGAGGCGGCCACCCAGGCCCTGGGCGCGAAGCTGGCCATCGCCCTGCGGCCGGGCGACGCCGTCTGCCTGACCGGTCCGCTGGGGGCGGGCAAGTCAACCCTGGCCCGCGCCCTGATCCGCGCCCTGACCTCGCCGGACGAGGAGGTGCCCAGCCCCACCTTCACCCTGGTGCAGTTCTATGACGGCCCCGACTTCCCGGTCGCCCATTTCGACCTCTACCGCCTGACCGATCCCGACGAGGCCTACGAGATCGGGCTCGAGGAGGCGCTGGAGGACGGCGCGGCCCTGATCGAATGGCCCCAGCGCTTGCAAGGTCGCCTGCCGGCTGACCGACTCGCTATAGACATCACCCCCATGGGCGACGACGGCCAGGCGCGCCGCGCCGTGATCGGGGCCCACGGAACCTTCGAAGGACGACCGCTTGAGCTCTGATCGCGAAACCCTCAAGGCGGCCTTCCTGGCGGCCAACGGCTTCGGCGACGCTCGTCGCGAGCCGCTGGGCGGCGACGCCTCGACCCGCGCCTACGAGCGACTCTATCGGGACGGCGTGAGCTTCATCTTCATGGACCAGCCGCCAGCCCTGGAAAGCGTGGTCTGCCCGCCCGGCGCCAGCGACGCCGAGCGCGTGGCCCTGGGCTACAACGCCGCCGCCCGCCTGGCCGCCGGCTCGGTCGCCGCCTTCGTGGCCACCGCCGCCTATCTGCGCGGGCGCGGCCTGTCGGCCCCGGCCATCCTGGCCCACGACATCGAGGCTGGGCTGGCGGTGCTGGAGGACCTGGGCGACGGCCTCTACGCCACCCTCATCGCCGAGGGCCAGGAGGAGGCCCCGCTGTACGAGACCGCCGTCGACGTCCAGGCGGCCCTGCACGCTGAAACCCCGCCCGACGTGCTCACGGCCGACGGCGGCGTGGCCTGGCCGCTGCTGACCTACGACGCCCTGGCCCTGAAGATCGCCACCGACACCTTTCTGGAGTGGTGGCCGAAGTTCTCAGGCTTGGCCCCGTTCAGCGCCGAGGCCGTGGCCGAGTGGGACGCCCTGTGGGCCCCGGTCTGGGTGCGCGGCGAGGCGGGCGCCTCGGTGTTCACCCACCGCGACTTCCACGCCCAGAACCTGCTGTGGCTGCCCGACCGCCAGGGCGTGGCGCGCGTGGGCCTGCTGGACTTCCAGGACGCCCTGCGCGCCCACCCCGCCTGGGACTTGACCCACCTGCTGCAGGACGCCCGCCGCGACGTCTCGCCCGAGCTGGAGCAGGCCATGCTCGACCGCTATCTGACCGCCCGGCCGGGCGTCGATCGCGCGGCGTTCACCGCCGACTATCGCGCCCTGGCCGCCTCGAACGCCGCCCGGATCCTGGGCCGGGTGTTCGCGCGCCAGGCCCTGCTGGGTCGGCCGCAGTACGAGGCCTACATGCCGCGCACCTGGCGCTACCTGGAGCGAAATCTCCAGGATCCGGCGATGGCGGGGCTGAAGGCCTGGTTCGACCAGCACGTGCCGTCGGAGTTCCGCCGATGAGCGGGCCCCTCAACCAGGCGCCCAAGGTCGCCATGGTCCTAGCCGCGGGCCTGGGCACCCGCATGCGACCCCTGACCGATGACCGGCCCAAGGCCCTGGTCGAGGTCGGCGGCAAGGCGCTGATCGACCACATGCTGGACCGCCTGGCGGCCGCCGGGGTCGAGACCGCCGTGGTCAATGTCCACTATTTCGCCGACCGGCTGGAGCAACACCTGGCCCGGCGCGCCGCGACCCATCCGCTGCCGCGCATCGTCATCTCGGACGAGCGGCCCCAGGCCCTGGAGACCGGCGGCGGCGTCAAGCACGCCCTGCCGCTGCTGGGCGACGACCCGATCTGGGTGGCCAATATCGACTCCGTCTGGATCGAGGACGCCTCGGCCGTCGAGGCGGTGGCCAGGGCCTGGGACCCGGAGCGGATGGACGTCTGCCTGATGCTGGCCTCGACCGCTGGCTCCCTGGGTTTCCACGACAGCGGCGACGTCTTCCTGGCCGACGACGGGGTCGTGCGGTTCAAGGATCCGGGCGAGACCGCGCCGCTGGTCTATGTCGGCGTCCATATCTGCAAGCCGCAGGTGGTGGCCGGCGGTCCCGACGGGCCGTTCTCGCTGACCCCGATCTGGAAGACCCTGGCCGCCGACCATCGCGTGCACGGGGTCGCCCCGGCCGGGGTGTGGATGCACGTCGGCGATCCCCAGGCGCGGGACGCGGCCGAGGCCCGGCTGGGCGGCCACGGCCCGGCGGGGCCGACCTAGCCATGGCCGGCCCCTTCGACCATCCGGGGCCGCGCTGGTTCTCGATCCCCGCCCACCGGCCCTTCGTCGAGGACCTGGCGCGCGGGCTGCTGCAGGCCTTGGCCCCGCTAGGCCCCGAAGCCCTGCCCGCCGCCACCGTCCTCACCCCCACCCGACGGGGGGCCCGCGCCCTGGCCGACGCCTTCGTCCAGGTCGCGGAGGGGGCGGTCGGTGGCGGCAAGGCCCTGCTGCTGCCGCAGATCCGGCCGCTGGGCGACCTGGACGAGGGCGAGCCGCCGTTCGAGCCCGGCGACCTGAGCCTGGACCTGCCGCCCGCCGTCTCCTCGCGCCGCCGCCGGTTCGAGCTGGCCCGGCTGGTGGCCGACCACGCTCATCTGCTGTCGTTCCAGCCGCAGGCGAGCCAGGCGCTGGAAATGGCCAAGGCCCTGGCCGACTTCCTCGACAGCTGCCAGATCGAGGAGGTGATCACCGACGACGGACGCCTGGACGGCCTGGCCGAGGGGGACCTGGCGCAGCACTGGCAGGTCTCGGCCCGGTTCCTGAAGGCGGTCCTGACCGCCTGGCCGCGGCGTCTGGACGAGATGGGGCTGATCGATGTCAGCGACCGGCGGGTGCGGCTGCTCAACGCGCTGTCGGACCAGTGGGAAGCCCATCCGCCGCAGGGCATGCTGGTCGCCGCCGGCTCGACCGGGACGGCGCCGGCCACCGCCCGCCTGCTGCGCGTGATCGCCGACCTGCCGCAGGGTGCGGTCGTGCTGCCCGGTCTGGACGACGGCCTGGCAGACGACGCCTGGGACAAGGTCGACGGCCTGGCGGGCGAACAGCATCCGCAGGGGGCGATGAAGCGCCTGCTGGTCGGGGCGGGCGTGACCCGCGACGACGTCCGCCCCTGGTGGCCCGAGGCCGACAGCCGGGGCCGCTGGCGCCGTCGCCTGATCAACGAGGCCCTGCGTCCGGCCGAGGCGACGGCCGACTGGCTGGCCCAGATCGACCGGCTGCGAGCCGAGGCGCCGGGCCTGGACCCGATCGAGGAGGGGCTGAAGGGCCTGTCCCTGGTCAGCGCCCGCACCGAGGAGGAGGCCGCCGTCGCCTGCGCCCTGCTGCTGCGCGAGGCCCTGGAGACCCCCGGCCTGACCGCCGCCCTGGTCACGCCCGACCAGGAGCTGGCCCGGCGGGTCAACGCCCGGCTGATGCGCTGGGGCGTGGTCCCCGACAGCTCGGCCGGCGCGCCCCTGGCCGCCAGCGCCGCGGCGATCCTGGCCCAGCACGTCGCCGGCCTGGCGGTGGATCCGCTGAACCCCGTCCGCCTGCTGGCCGTGGCCAAGCACCCGCTGCTGCGCGCCGACGCCCAGGCGGCGCGTGACCTGGAGCTGAAGGGCCTGCGCGGCCCGGCCCCGCGCGACGCCGCCCAACTGCTGGCGCGGCTCGAAAGCTATCCCGAGGCCAAGGCCCTGGTCGAACGCGTGCTGGCCGCCGCCCATCGCGTCGCCGCGCCCTACATGGCGAACCCCAAGGCCGGCCAGCCGGCCGCCGCCGCCCGCGCCCTGGTCGAGGCCCTGGAGGCCCTGGCCGATCCGACCGACCTGTGGGCGGGTTCGGCCGGCGAGGGCCTGGCGGGCCTGCTGTCGTCGCTGATCACCGACGGCCTCGTCCTGCCGCCGGCCTCGGCCCAGGGTTTCGCCGACCTGCTGGACCGTCTCGTCAACGAGGAGGCCCTGCGCACCGGCGGGGCCACCCACCCGCGCCTGCGGATCTTCGGGGCCATCGAGGCGCGGATGGTGCGGGCCGACCGGCTGATCCTGGCCGGGCTGGAGGAGGGGATCTGGCCGCGCGGCGCGCCGATCGACCCGTTCCTGTCGCGGCCCATGCGGACCCGGCTGGGCCTGCCGCCGCCCGAGCGCCGCATCGGCCTGACCGCCCACGACTTCGCCCAGGCCGCCTGCGCCCCGGACGTGGTCCTGGTCCACAGCGAGCGGCGCGGCGGGGCGCCGGCCGTCGAGAGCCGCTGGCTGTGGCGACTGAAGACCCTGGCGCGCGGCGCCGGCCTGCGCCTGACCGAGCGTCCGGACGTGCTGGCCTGGGCTCGCGACCTCGACGCTCCCGGACCTTACGACCCGATCAAGCGTCCCGCCCCGACCCCGCCGGTCGCCGACCGGCCGCGCCGGATGGCCGTGACCCGGGTCGAGGCCCTGACCCGCGACCCCTACGCCGTCTGGGCCCGCGACATCCTCAGGCTTTACCCGCTGGACCGCCCCGACGAGCCGGTCGAGGCCCGGGCGCGCGGCACGGCGATCCACGCGGCGTTCGAGACGTTCTCGCTGGAACATCCCGGCCCCGTGCCGGCCGACGCCGCCGAGATCTTCGCCGGCCTCTATCTGGGCGAGCTGGAGAAGGCCGGCATGCCGGCCGCAGCCCTGGCCCGCGAACGCGCCCTGGCCCGCGAGGCGGCGCTGTGGGTCGCCGAGCTGGAGACCCGCCGCCGGGCCGGGGCCGAGCGGATCGTCGTCGAGGCCGCAGGCGAGCTGACCTTCGACATCGGCGGCCGGCCGTTCACCGTCACCGCCAAGGCCGACCGCATCGAGCCGACCCCGGACGGCCTGGCCCACATCCTCGACTACAAGACCGGCGCGGCGCCGTCGAAGAAGCAGGTCGAGACCGGCTTCTCGCCCCAGCTGACCCTGACCGCCGCCATCCTGCGCGAGGGCGGGTTCAAGGACATCGGTCCGCGCGAACCGGGCGAGCTGACCTATCTGCGGGTCACCGGCCGCAAGCCGGCCGGCGTGGAGGAGGTCCGAGCCGCCGCCGGGGTCGACAGCCAGGAGGCGGCGATCAAGGCTTTGCAGGGTTTGCGAGACCTGATCGAGCGTTACGACAACCCGAAGCAGCCGTATCTGTCGCGCGTGGCTCCACAGTTCGTGCACGACCACGTGGGAGACTACGGACACCTCGCGCGGGTATTCGAATGGTCGACCAGCGGCGACGACGGGGAGGGCGGCGAATGAGCCGCGCGCGGCCATGGGCCTAGGCTTCGCCATCATTTTCTTCGCCGTCGTCTCGGCCGTCCTTTTCGGACTAACGGCCTTGCTCAGCCTGGCCGTCTGGCTGCTGACCGGCCGCAAGCATCGTCGGCTGGCGCCTTGGCTGATCGCCATGCCGGTGCTCGCCGGTGCCGCCCCGGTGCTGCTCCTGGTCGGCGGTCTGGTCTGGCGCAACTTCGCCCCGCCCGCCGCGCGGTTCGAGCAGGTCTTCGACGTCAAGCCCAGCCCCCGCGTCCGCGACCTGCGGACGGCGGGCTCCGGCACCAGCGATGCGGAAGAGGTCTACCTGGCCTTCACCACTGACCAGACCGATGAGGCCTGGCTGGTCGGGCCGCCCTTCGCAAAGGTCCCCCCGCCTATCGAGGGCCAGGATCTGGTTCCCATGCCGGCCGAGACTCCGCCCGCTTGGTGGACGGCTGGACGGTGCGCGAACAGAACCGTCCATCGCGCCCGAAATCTCCGCCAATGGGACGATGTCGTCGTCACCCACTGTCACGACGACGGGCGGACCTATGTACAGGCGCGCTGGGTTGACTAGCTCGCCTCCAGACCCCCAACGCATCGCCGCCGACCCGGCCATCTCGGCCTTCGTCACGGCCAACGCCGGGTCGGGCAAGACCAAGACCCTGATCGACCGGGTCGCGCGCCTGCTGCTGGCCGGCGCCGCGCCCGAAGCGATCCTGTGCGTCACCTACACCAAGGCCGCCGCCGCCGAGATGCAGCGGCGGCTGTTCGAGCGGCTGGGCGAGTGGTGCGTCACCCCCGACGTCAAGCTGCGCGAGCAGCTGGGCGCCCTGGAGGGGCGCGACCCGGCCGGCTTCGACCCCCGCGCGCTCTCCAAGGCCCGGGGCCTGTTCGCCAAGGCGCTGGAAACCCCGGGCGGCCTGAAGATCCAGACCATCCACGCCTTCTGCGAGAAGCTGCTGCGGCGCTTCCCACTGGAGGCCGGGGTCTCGCCGGGCTTCCAGGTGATGGACGACAGCGCCAGCGCCGCCATCGCCCAGGGCGCCCTGCGGCAGGTCGCGACTTATGTCACCGACCATGACGACGCCTTCGCCCAGGCCTATGCCCGGTTCTCGGTGGCCCTGGACTTCGCCAGCTTCGAGACGATGTTCGCCACCTTCGAGAGCCAGCGCGGGGCGATCGGGGCGTATCTGGACCAGGTCGGCGGCCTGCAGGGCGCGGTCGAGGACGTCTGGCGGGTCTGCGGCTTCCACTATGGGGCCAGCAGCATCGAGGCCGTCATGGCCGAGGCCATGGCCGAGCTGGACCGCGACCTCTGGCGCTCGGTCGCCGACGTGCTGCTGAACGGGACCAAGACGGACATCAAATGCGCCGGCCAGCTGCGGGCGGTGGCCACCGATCCTGGCGCCGACCTCGACCAGGCCCTGGCGGCGCTGTTCACCGAGAAGGGGGCGGGCACGCCCATGACCTGGCCGGCCAAGACCTCGGGCCTGAAGGCGCGCGAGGACCTGCGCGCGCGGCTGCTGGCCGAGCAGGAGCGCTTGGAAGAAGCTCGCGAATGGTTGCGCGCCGCCCGGGTGGCCGAGGACAGCGCCGACGCCCTGCGCCTGGCCGCCCTCTATGTCACCTCGCACCAGATCGAGAAGGACGCCCGCGGGGCCCTCGACTTCGCCGACCTGATCGACAAGACCCGGGTGCTGCTGACCGAAAAGGTCGACGCCGCCTGGGTGCTGTACAAACTGGACGGCGGCATCGACCACATCCTGCTGGACGAGGCCCAGGATACGGCGCCGGAGCAGTGGGCGATCCTGCGGGCCCTGACCTCGGACTTCTTCGCCGGCGAGGGCGCGGTCCGCTGGCGGGCCCAGCACCCGGGCGAGGACGCCCGCACCCTGTTCGTGGTCGGCGACGAAAAGCAGTCGATCTATTCGTTCCAGGGCGCCGATCCCCAGCGCCTGTTGGCCGAGACCCAAGGCTACATCGCCCAGATCACCGCCGCCGACCGGGTCGGCAAGGCCGTGCCGCTGACCATGTCGTACCGCTCGACGGTGGAGGTTCTGAGCTTCGTCGACGCCCTGTTCTCGGCGCCGGAGACCCGCTCGGGCGTGCCGGCCCCGGCCGGCGAGGACGTGGTCCGCCACCAGCCGTTCCGGGTCGACCACAAGGGCTGCGTGGACCTGTGGCCGCTGGAGCGCGAGCTGCCGGGCGCCGAACGCGAGGCCTGGGACGCGCCGCTGGACGCCGAGACCGAGCAGGGCGCCAACCGCCGTCTGGCCGAGAAGATCGCCGGCGAGATCCAGGCCCTGATCGCCCGCGGCGACGCGGTGTTCGACAAGGAGACCCGTCAGTGGCGGCCTGCGCATCCCGGCGACGTCCTGGTGCTGGTGCGTCGGCGCAAGGCGCTGTTCGAGGAGGTGCTGCGGGCCCTGAAGCGGCGCGGCGTGCCCGTCGCCGGGGCCGACCGCCTGAGCCTGTCGGCCCATATCGTCTTCGACGACCTGCTGGCCCTCGGTCGATTCTGCCTGTTCCCTGACGACGATCTGACCCTGGCGGCCCTGCTTAAGAGCCCGTTCTGCGGCCTGACGGACGACGACCTCTACGCCCTGGCCAAGGGGCGGCCAGGTACGCTGTGGCAGGCCGTCAACGATCGCGCCGCCGAGCAGCCCCGCTGGTCCGCCGCCCGCGACCTGCTGCGCTGGGCGCTGGCCGAGAGCCGCCGCCGGCAGCCGTTCGAGTTCTACGCCCTGCTGCTGGGCCGGGTGGACGACACCACGCGCTCGAACCGCGCCAAGGTGCTGACCCGCCTGGGCGAGGAGGCGGCCGAGGCCCTGGACGAGTTCCTGGCCCAGATCCTGGCCGCCGAGCAGCGCGGGGTCCGCGACCTGGAGGCCCTGGTCGCCGACTTCGCCAGCCTGGACATCGTGGTCAAGCGCGAGATGGAGGGCGCGCGCTACGAGGTGCGGGTGATGACCGCCCACGGCTCCAAGGGGCTGGAGGCGCCGATCGTCTTCCTGCCCGAGACCACGATGAAGGGCGGGGCGCGCGGCTCGCCGCTGATGCGCACCGAGGCGGGCGGCTTCCTGTGGTGCGCCAGCAAGGCCAACGACTGCGAGGCCTCGGCGCGGGCGCGGGAGCTGCGCGAGAAGAAGGACGCCGAGGAGGCCCTGCGGCTCTACTACGTGGCCCTGACCCGGGCCCGCGACCGGCTGGTGCTGTGCGGCCGGATCGACGCGCGGACCAAGGACGAGAACGTCGGCGGCTGGTACGCCGCCGCCCAGGCCGCCTTCGCCCATCCCGACATCGCGCCGGGCGTGCGGGAGATCTCCGAGGATGTCGCCACTGGGGGCCGCAAGCGCTTCGGACCCGACCCGATGCGCGCCGAGGCCCTGGCCCCGCGCGCCATCCCCGCCCTGGTCCCGACACCGGCCTGGACCCTGGCCCCGGCGGCGCCCGAAACCCCCGCCGCCCGCTACGCCGCCCCCTCGACCCTGGAGGACGAGGCCCGGGGCAGCGCGCCCTCGCCCCTGGCGGCGGTGGCGGGCCTGGGCCGCTACCGGCGCGGCGAGATCATCCACCGGCTGCTGCAACTCCTCCCGGACATCGAACCCGCGGGCCGCAGACTGGCCGCCGGCCGCCTGCTGGCCGCCGAGCGCGACCTGACCGACGACCAGCGCGACGAAATGGCCGCCGCCGCCTTCGGGGTTCTGGAGGACGCTCGGTTCGCGGCGGTGTTCGGTCCGGGCTCGCGGGCCGAGGTCTCGGTGGCCGGCGGGGCGCGCGGCCTGCCCGCCGAGCTGAAGATCGCCGGCCGGGTCGACCGGCTGGTGGTCACGCCAGACCGCATCCTGGTGGTCGATTACAAGACCAACCGCCCCTCGCCCGACCGGATCGAACAGGCCGATCCGGCCTATCTGTCGCAGATGGCGGTCTATGCCGCGGTGCTGGCCGAGGTGTTCCCCGACCGTCCGATCGAGGCCGCCATCGTCTGGACGGACGGTCCCAAACTCATGGCGGTTCCAGAAAAGGTGATGGCCGCCGCCCTGGCCCGGCTGTTCTAGATCATTGCCGAGGGGGGCGCGGGTCCCTAAATCTTGCTGCAAGACGGGGAGCGAATCCCCAGCCAACACAGTTTTCTAGCGCGCCCCGATCCTCCGGGCGCAGATGGAGCCAAGCGATGAGCACCGTGACGGTGACCGACGAGTCCTTCGAGAAGGACGTCCTGCAGGCCGACAAGCCGGTCCTGGTCGACTTCTGGGCCGAATGGTGCGGTCCGTGCAAGCAGATCGCCCCGGCCCTGGAGCAGATCTCCGAGGAACTGGCCGATCACGTCACCGTGGCCAAGGTCAATATCGAGGACAGCCCCACCACTCCGTCGCGCTACGGCGTGCGCGGCATCCCGACCATGATGCTGTTCCGCGGCGGCCAGATGGCCTCGATGAAGGTCGGGGCCATGCCTAAGGCCAAGATCCTGGAATGGCTGAACGAAGCCGGCGTGCACCAGCCCGCCTAGGCGTTCGTTGATTTAGCGCACAGCCGCCCGCCTCGCCGACGCGAGGCGGGCGGTTTGCGTTTACGAAGGCTCGGTCTCGCTTTCGCGGAATTCGTCCGCCGGCACGAAGGCCACGCCCTCTTCGTCCAGCACCCACGCCCCCATGAACGCGGGATGCGCCGGATCCAGCTCTTCGTCGATCAGGTCGCCTTCGTAGAGGCCAACATTGCTGTAGTCGAAATCCAGCGACAGTTGATGGGCCAGGCCCACCATCTCTTCAGCCATTCGGCGCGAATAGCCCAACGCTTCGCTCTCGTTGCCGAACTCGTCGGCAAGCGTGCTCACCTCCGCCGCGTCGCTGCCTTGGGTCGCGCTGGTCGTGACGATGGTGAAAGCGGGCATTGGCGTCTCTCTTGAGTGGGGGTCCATCACCTAGCCCCGTTCGTCCGGGGCGCGGGCTACATTCTGAAAAATCGTTCCGTCTCGACCGGGGCCGTTCGATCAGTCCCCGCTCCGGGCGTTTCTCTTCGTGGCGCGATAGGTCTTCTGAAGCCCCGCCAGGCGGCGGCGTTCGGCGTCGTTGGCCAGGCGCTCGGCCTTCGACTGGACCGCCGCCAGTTCGGCGCCCAGCTTCTGGAAGTGGGCCCAGCGGGCGGGATCCAGCGCGCCGCTGTCCAGCGCGCCGCGCACCGCGCAGCCGGGCTCCTTGACGTGGCCGCAGTCGTTGAACTTGCACGTCCTGATCAGATGCTCGATGTCGTCGAACACCACGCCCAGCCCTTCTTCGGCGTCGATCAGGCCCACCTCGCGGATGCCGGGGGTGTCCAGGATCAGCCCGCCGCTCGGCAGCAGGACCAGTTGGCGATGGCTGGTCGTGTGGCGTCCTTGGTCGTCGGTCTCGCGGATCGCCTGGGTCGCCATCCGTTCCTCGCCCAGGAAGGCGTTGACCAGGGTGGATTTGCCGACGCCGGACGAGCCGATCAGCACGCAGGTCTCGCCGGGCGCCACCTGGGCCAGCAGGGCGGCCAGGCCCTGGCCTTGCCGCGCCGACACCGTCAGCACCGGGCAGCCCGCCGCCAGGGCGGCGATCGCGTCGACCTGGCCTTGCGGGTCGTCGGCCAGGTCGGACTTGGTCAGCACCACCACCGGCCGCGCGCCACTCTGCCAGGCGGCGGCCAGGTAGCGTTCGATCCGGCGCGGATTGAGGTCGGCGTTCAGCGAGGTGACCACGAACGCCACGTCGATATTGGCGGCGATCACCTGCAGGGTCTGAACGCTGTCGGCCGCGCGGCGCACGAAGGCGGTGCGGCGCGGCAGGATGGCGTGGAGGGTGGCGCCCTGGGTCGGGTTCAGCGACAGGGCCACCCAGTCGCCGACGGCCGGATGCTCCGCCTCTTCCGCCGCGTGCATCAGGCGACCCGACGCCTTGGCGCGCAGCTCGCCCTCGTCGGTGGCCACTTGGTAGCCGTCGCGATGCTGGGCGACGATGCGGCCGGGGGCGTGGCCGGCGCGCGCGTGGGGTTCGAAGGCCTCGGCCAGCGCGTCGGACCAGCCATATTGCTTGATCAAATGAGGACTTTCACAACACCGACGATCTGTCGCCGGCGCGCCTTACCTCTTCTACGACCGTCCGTCGGCGGCCGCCAGCACTCAGTGCGACCCTTGCTCGACGTCCCTTCGGCCTCAGCGCTGGGATGGGGAATCCCTAGAGCTCAAGGCAAGACGATCGCCCCGAGCCTTAGGGTTGGCTCCAGCGGGCGAAGGCGACCTGGCGCTGGCCTACTTCTTTCCGGACGTGACGATGAACGGCGAGGCCGAGACCGGGACGGTCTTCTTGTCGGCCTTCGGCTTGCGGATTTCCTTGTTGGACTTTTTCTGGCCCTTGGCCATGGCGGCTCCTGCCCGGGCGCTCGCGCGCCGGGATGTCCAGCGGGCCGAGCCGCCCTTTCGGCGTGGCGTCATCCTAGAGCTTGGCCGGGCGAGGTCCTAAGGATTTCGGGACGCCGGCGCCGGGGACATGCACGCGTGCGTGTCCCCGGTTCGCTCAGGCCGCCTTCTTGGCGGCCTTTTCCTTCTTGGGCTTCTTGTCCTTCTTGCCGTGGCCGACCTTCTCGGCCTTGGGCGCCTTGAGCTTCTTGGCCTTGGCCTCGGGCTCGGCGTGGACGTCGGACACCGCCATGTCGGCCAGCAGTTCCAGGAAGCCTTCGCGCTTGCTGGGCTTGAGCAGGGCCAGGATGCGGGCGTCGGCCATGGCCACCTTGGGGCGGCTGTCCTCCAGCACGGCGGCGCCGGCGGGGGTCAGGCTGACGGTGTTGGCGCGGGCGTCCTGGTCGGAGCGCTGGCGCTCCAGGTGGCCCTTGGTGATCATCCGGGCGACCATGTCGGCCAGGGTGGAGCGGTCGATGCCGGTGGCGCGGACCAGGCCCGTCTGGGTGACGCCCTCGTTCTCGGCTACGGCGGCCAGGACGGCGTACTGGCGCTGGGTGATTCCGCCGTTGCCGCTCTCTTCGGCATAGATGTCGAGGGCCAGTTGCAGGACCCGGTGCAGGAGGTGGCTGGGCGAGCGGGCCAGGGCTCCGCCGTGTTCCGCCTTGTCACCCTTCGTATCGCCCTTGGTCTTGGCCATGGTCCGTCGTCCCTCTTTTCCGCCGACGGACCTTTGAGTACCACGCTTAGACGTCGTTTTGACGACAGATGGTCCGTGGGCGGCGGGTTATCCGGCCTCCGGGCCCGCGCCGGGCTCCTGCGGCGCCTTGTCCTGATCGCCGTCGTGCATGTGCTTCATCATGAACGGCACCTGGGTCAGCGAGAACAGGATCATCAGGACCGCCAGGCCCGGGAACTTGAACCACACCCACACCGCGTCGGACTGGGTCCGCCAGACCGCCTCGTTGACCCCGGCCAGCACCAGGAAGCAGGCGCCGTAGCGGATGGTCAGCGTCCGCCAGGCGGCGTCGGACAGGTGCATCGCCTCGCCCAGCAGCACCTTCAGCGGGTTCTTGCGCAGCGCCACGCCGCCGAACAGGAAGCCGGCATAGGCGATGTTGAGCACGGTCGGCTTGATCTTCAGCAGGCGCGGGTCATGGAACACCAGGGCCAGGCCGCCGAACACTAGGGCGCCCAGGCCGGCGATCAGCGGCATCGGCGCCAGGCGGCGCTCGACCGCGAAGCCGAACGCCAGGGCGATCGCCGAAGCGGCCACCAGCACCCAGGTCGCGGCGGTGATGCTGCGGGTGATCAGGAAGCTGACCAGGAAGGCCAGCAGCGGCCCATAGTCGACCGCGTGGCGGATCCAGGCGGACGGCTTGGCGGTGGCGTGCGGGGCAGGGGGCGGCGTTTCGGGCGTGCTCATCGCCTAGTCCTCCAGGCCGACCAGAGAGCGGGAGAAGGCGCGGGCGTCGAACGGCTGCAGGTCGTCCACGCCCTCGCCGACGCCGATCAGCTTGATCGGGCTGTCGGAGGCGCGGGCCACCGGCACCAGCACCCCGCCGCGCGCGGTGCCGTCCAGCTTGGTCATCACGATGCCCGACACGCCGACCTGGTTGCCGAAGATCTTCTCCTGGGCCAGAGCGTTGCGGCCGACCGTGGCGTCCAGCACCAGCAGGGTCTCGTGCGGCGCGTCGGGGTCGACCTTCTTGAGCACCCGGATCACCTTGAGCAGTTCGTCCATCAGGCCCTGCTTGTTCTGCAGGCGGCCGGCGGTGTCGATCAGCACGACGTCGTGGCCCTCGGCCTTGGCGCGCTCGACGGCCTCGTAGGCCAGGGCCGCGGCGTCGGCGCCGGGCGGGCGGGACATGAAGTCGGCCCCGGCCCGGTCGGCCCAGACCTTCAGCTGCTCGACGGCGGCGGCGCGGAAGGTGTCGCCGGCGGCGATCAGCACCTTGGCCTTCTTGGCGGCGAGGTCCGAGGCGATCTTGCCCAGGGTCGTGGTCTTGCCCGAGCCGTTGACCCCGATGAACAGCACCACATAGGGCTTGGGCCCCGACAGCGGGTCGAACACCCCCTCGCGGTCGGCCAGCTCGGCGGCGACCAGCTCGGCCAGGGCCTCCTTGACCTCGGTCTCGGTCGACGACTTGCCGAACCGGGCCTTGCCGAAGGCGTCGGTGATGCGGGCGGCGATCTGCGGGCCCAGGTCGGCCTCGATCAGCATCTCCTCCAGCTGGTCCAACTGCTCCTGGTCCAGCGGCTTCTTGGTGAAGGCGCCGGTGACCTGCTCGGTCATCTGCTGGGACGACCGGGCCAGGCCGGAGGTCAGGCGCTGGAACCAGCCTTTTTTCTGCTCGGGCTTTTCGCTCATGGCGTTCCTTTAGAGCGTGACAGGCGAAAGTGTGAGCGGTTTCAGCGTCCGTCACGCGCCAATAAATAGGGTTAGAGCCCGGGACAGGCTCTATCGGCCGTGGCATGAAACGCCAATGGACGCGCTTTCGACCACGCTCTTCTGGCTGGATTACGCCGCCGTCGCCGTGTTCGGGGCGACCGGGGCGCTGGCGGCCGCCCGTCGCAAGCACGACATCATCACCTTCGGCTTCTTCGCGGCCATCACCGGGGTGGGCGGCGGCACGTTGCGCGACCTGCTGATCGGGGCGCCGGTGTTCTGGGTCCAGCGGCCGGGCTATGTGATGGTCTGCCTGGTCGCGGCGACAGCCGTGTGGCTGCTGGGCAAGCGCGGCTGGCGCTTCCGGGCCCTGCTGTGGCTGGACGCCCTGGGCATGGCCGCCTACGCCGTGGTGGGCACGGCCAAGGCGCTGAGCCTGGGCGTCCACCCGTTCACCGCGGTGGTCATGGGCGTGCTGACCACCGCGTTCGGCGGGGTGATCCGCGACGTGCTGGCCGAGGAGCCCAACCTGCTGCTGCGCCGCGAGATCTATATCACCGCCGCCCTGCTGGGCGCGGCGGTGTTCGCGGGCCTGACCCTGCTGCACGTCGGCTTCTGGCCCGCCGGGATCGCCGGCTTCGCGGCGGCCTTCGGCCTGCGGGCCTGCGCCCTGAAGTTCGGCTGGAGCCTGCCGGGGTTCGCGGGCGGGGAGGACGCCCGCCTCTGACGCTCGCACCGCGTTAGTGCAGCGGCACTAGTCTCGATATAGTAGTAAATCCTGAGAAAATTCAAGCGGTTAAGGCAATGATACGGTTTTCCCGGCACAGCCTGGGAGATCATGATGTCGTTCCGTCTTGTCCTGCTGGCGAGCCTTTTGCTCGCCCTGCCTGTCAGCGCCCTGGCCGACCCTTGCGTCGCACCGTTGCCTGGTCCCTCGACCACCTTCAGCGGCGTTGTCCGCTATATCGGCGACGGCGACAGCCTCTGCGTCAGCCGCAGCTCCGATCCCCAGACCTGGGTCGAGGTGCGGCTCGGCGATTTTTCGGCCCCCGAACTGCACGACGCCGGCGGGGCGCGGGCGAAAGCCATGCTCAAGGCCCTGACCTATGGCCAGTACCTGGTCTGCCGGGCCGGACGGCAGTCCTATGACCGGGTGGTGGCCCGTTGCCAGCTGAATGGCGCGGGGATCGGCGACCTGCTGCGCCAGAACGGTGCGGTCGAGGGGGGCAACTAGGCCGGATCAGGTGTCGCGGTCGGGGTGCTGGCGGCTGACCACCGGCGCGGCGGGACCGCCCGCCGGCGGGCGCACCGGCATGTCGGCCAGGTGCTCCGTCCAGGCCGGACGTCCTTCGGCCGCCAGCTGAACCGCCGGTTCGACCCGCGACGGATCGTCGAAGGCGAACACCGCCAGGTCGATCTGGTCGGCGCTCCATTCAAAGGTCAGGGGCGTGCCGCAGGCGGCGCAGAAGCCGCGCTTCACCGCGTCCGAGCTCTGGAAGGTCGAGCGCTGACCGCGCGAGCAGACCAGGTCGGCGACGTTCACCGTCACCAGCGCCCCGAACGGCCCGGCGAAGGCCTTCTGGCACATGCGGCACCAGCAGATCGAGGCGCGGCCGGTCTCGCCCTCGACCCGAAAACGCACCGCGCCGCACTGGCAGCCGCCGGTCAGGGCAAGGTTGGACATGGCAAGACCTCAGGGCTGGTGCGGCGGGACCGGCAGGGCAGGGATCGGCGTCAGGCGAAAGGTGACTTCATAGGCGTCGTGATCGGACAGCACCGGCCCGCCGGTGGTCGAGCCGTCGAACCGGGCCTCGACCTGGACCGGCCGGATGGCCACCCGGTCGCCCGGCTTGAAGCCGATCAGGTCCTGGGTGTCCAGCCACGGGGCGTCGCCGTCGGCCGAGATCTTGGCGTCGCAGCTCTGCGGCTCCTGGAAGCAGACCTGGCTGACCACCTCGAACGGATAGCGCTGCATCACATAGTCATAGCGGTCCGGCGCGTGCATGACGTTGAAGTCGCCGCCGACGATCAGGGGCGCGCCTGGCGTGCGGTCGTTCTCCATGAAATGGCCCAGCTCCTCGGCCTGCAGGTGGTGGGCCATGCGGTTGCGGTTGCGCGGCACGCCCGAGGCGCCCTTGGAATTGAGATGGGTGTCGGCGATCTCGACCGGGGTGGGGAGGCCCGGCACGTCCAGGCTGACCAGCATCACGCCCTTGTTGGCCAGGCAGTCCAGGCCGGCGCAGTAGCGATAGGCGTGCGACTTGACCCAGTTGATCGGATGGTCGCTCAGCACCCACAGGCCGCTGGAGCCCCACTTGCCCCAGCCCTCGCCCTTGCGACGGTACTTCACCCGCTTGTAGGGCGGCCGGTCGTCCTTGCCGAACGGGTTGGCGTCACGCTGCTTCTTGCGCGGCCCCCGGGCGACGTGGGCGTAGCCGCTGAGCTGGATCAGGTCGCGGACCTCGTCGCGAAAGCCTTCCTGCAACAGGACGACGTCGGGCTGCAGCCCCTTCTCGCGCAACGCGGCCAACTGGCGGCCGATGGCCTTCAGCTTGGAGCCGCGCCCGAACCGCACCGGCCAGGGCAGGCCCTCGACATTGTAGGTCATGACGCTGAGTTCGACCGGCTGCATCGGGCCCACCGGATGGAAGGCGGCGGGCGGGGTGTCCTCGGTCTTGGGTTCCTGGAGAGGCGCGGCCTCCTGGGCGCGGGCCGAAACGCCGAACGACAGGGCCGCGGCCAGGGCGGCGGTCAGGACGAGGCGACGGATCATGCCTGGGCGGCGAGCTCGGCGATCACCCGCGCGCCGTCATGGCCGATCACCCGGAAGGCGGCGATCTGGCCCTGGGGCGCGGGACCCCCCAGGGCGGGATCGAAGGCGATCTCCGTAAAGTCTTCGGCCCGGGCCACGCCGTCGCGTTCCACCAGGCCCGACAGGGTGCGGCCCACCTGGCGCTGCAGGTGGCGTTCCAGCCCGGCCTGGCCCGCCTCGCGCAGCCGGCGGGCGCGATCCTTGATCACCGGGCCCTTGACCGGCGGCATCCGCGCCGCCGGCGTGCCGGGGCGGGCGCTGTAGGGAAAGACGTGCAGGAAGGCCAGGCCCGCCTCCTCGACCAGCTTCAGGGTGTTCTCGAACGCCTCGTCGCTCTCGGTCGGGAAGCCGGCGATCAGGTCGGCGCCGAAGGCGGTGTCGGGACGCACGCGACGCACCTCGGACACCAGCTTCAGGGCGTCCTCGCGGCTGTGGCGGCGCTTCATGCGCTTGAGCACCAGGTTGTCGCCGGCCTGCAGCGACAGGTGCAGATAGGGCATCAGCCGCGGCTCGGTCTCGAGCAGCTTGAACAGGTCGGGATCGATCTCGGCCGCGTCGATCGATGACAGGCGCAGGCGCGGCAGGTCGGGGACCATCCGCAGGATGCGGCCCACCAGTTGGCCGAGGGTCGGCTGGCCGGGCAGGTCGGCGCCCCAGGAGGTGACGTCGACGCCGGTCAGCACCACCTCGTTATAGCCCTCGGCCGATAGGCGACGGACCTGCTCGACCACCTCGCCGGCCGGGGCCGAGCGTGAATTGCCCCGGCCGTAGGGGATGATGCAGAAGGTGCAGCGGTGGTCGCAGCCGTTCTGGACCTCGACATAGGCCCGCGCCCGGTCCTTCAGGCCGGCGATCAGATGACCGGCGGTCTCCTTGATCGACATGATGTCGTTGACCCGCACGCGGGTGGAGGTGTCGAGCAGGGCGCCCGGCGCGGCCTTCTCGGCGTTGCCCAGGACGAGGTCGACTTCGGGCATGGCGGCGAAGGCGGCGGGATCGATCTGGGCGGCGCAGCCGGTGACGATCAGCCGGGCGTCCGGCCGCTCGCGGCGGGCCTTGCGGATCGCCTGGCGCGCCTGGCGCACGGCCTCGTTGGTCACCGCGCAGGTATTGAACACCACCGCGTCCGCCAAGCCGTCGGCCGAGGCGCGGGCCCGGATGGCCTCGGACTCGTAGGCGTTCAGCCGGCAGCCGAAGGTGACGACGTCGACGCCGTCCGGGCCGGACACGGTGGTCGCGGGACCGCCTTCTTCGCCTACAGCGGGCTTGGGCGTCGGAGGCCTGGAGATGAGCGTGTAGGTCGTCACGGCCGGTCCACGAACGCCGCGAAGGCGTCCTTCCAGTCGGGATGCCAGCGCGACAGGGCGGGCCGGTTTTCGATGACGTCGCCCATGGCCCAGGCCATGCGCTTCTCGTCCAGCGACCGCGGCACGTCGTTGTCCGGGCACAGAATGTAGAAGTCGCCGCGGGCGATGCTGTCCAGCATGAACTGCACGGTCTGCTCGGGCGTCCAGGCGACGGCCGGCTTGTCGGTCCCGCGCCGGGTCATGCCGGTGTGGACGAAGCCGGGGATCAGCAGGCGGGCGTCGACCTGGCAGTCGACGATCTCGCGCAGGGTATGGGCCAGCCCTTCGGTCAGGGCCCTCACCGCCGACTTGCTGACATTGTAGGCCGTGTTGCCCGGCGGCTGGGTGATCCCCTGCTTGGAGCCGGTGTTGATGATCAGGCCGGGACGGCTGCTGGCCGCCATCTCCTCGCCGATCAGCTGGACGCCGTTGACCACGCCCCACAGGTTGACGTCCAGCACCCGCTTCCACGGGTCCTCGCCCGAGAAGGCGTCGCCCCCGCCGCCGACTCCGGCGTTGTTCATCAGCACGTCGACCGCGCCGAACCGCTCGACGGCGGCGTCGCGCAGGGCCTGGACGGCGGCGCGGTCGGCGACGTCGGTCGGCACGGCCAGGGCCTTGTCGCCGATCGCGTCGGCGGCCTTCTTCAGGGCCCGGCCCATGATGTCGGCCATGACCACGTTCATGCCGAGGTCGGCGAAGGCCCTGGCGGCGGCCAGGCCGATGCCGTCGGCCGCGCCGGTGACCACCGCCGTCTTGCCCGGTCCGATGGCGGGATGGATGGTCATGCGGCCGCGCGCTCCGGCAGCTTGCCGACGAACTCCATGGTCACGGGACCGGTCATGATCACGTGGCCGTCGGCCTCGCGCCATTCGATGGTCAGGGCGCCGCTTTCGAACTCGACCTTGGCCACGCGATCGGTCAGGCCGCGGCGCACGGCGGCCACCTGGGCCGCGCAGGCGCCGGTGCCGCAGGCCGCGGTCAGGCCCGCGCCGCGTTCCCAGACCTTCAGCTGGATGTGGTCGCGGGCGGCGACGTGGGCGAAGCCGACATTGACGCCTTCCGGGAACAGCGGGTGGTGCTCGACGAGGCTCCCCGTGCCGGTGGCGAACGCGTCGTCGACCGGGGCCTCGACGAAGAACACCACGTGCGGATTGCCCATCGAGACGCAACCGGGCGTGTGGACCAGGGGCGCGTCGATCGGACCGACCTGCAGCTCGATACCGACCGTATCCATCTCCTCCGCCAGCGGGATCCGGTCCCAGGCCAGGCCCGGCTGACCCATGTCGACGGTGACCAGCTTGTCGCCGGCCATCACGCCCGACAGCCGTCCGGCCACCGTGTCGAAGGCCACCGCGTCCTTCTTGCCCGACTGCATCAGCAGCCAGGCCACGCAGCGCGTGCCGTTGCCGCAGGCTCCGGTCTCCTCGCCGTCGGAATTCCAGAACCGCACATAGGCGCTGGCGCCTTCAGCGCGCGGCGGGTCGATGGCGATCACCTGGTCGCAGCCGATCCCGCCTTCGCCCTTTTCCGAATTGGGGCGTTTGGCGATGGCGCGGATGTCCTCAGCCGTCGGATTGAAGGGCTGGGTCAGGGTCTCGATGACGACGAAGTCGTTGCCGAGGCCGTTCATCTTGAGAAAGGTGCGGCTCATGGTGGGGGCTATATAGTGGAAAACCTCGGCCGAGTCAGAGGCCGGGCCCAACTGCGGCGTTTTGAGCGCGGCTTTTTGGACGCGGACCTTCTTGAACTCTCTTCCAGCGGGAGAGGGAGTGGCCCGCCCGCGCAGCGGTTGGGAGGGTGAGGGATTACGCCCTCACCGTTTTTCACGGCCGCCCTGCCGGCACGCCGTCTGACACCTAAACCCCTTGTCTGTTGGAGAAGCGGTAAGCTGCTGGTGTCTTCCGGGACGTCCGCCTGGTGTTCTCAGCACCAGGCGGACCGCCGGCGGAGGGACCGAT
>NZ_LMFX01000014.1:0-83295 GCF_001426985.1 Caulobacter sp. Root1472
TGGCGCGCCGAAAGCGACCTGGCGCCGAACATCACCGACGTCTCCGCGCCCATCATGGCCGACGGCGCGGCCATCGCGGCCCTGACCATGCCCTACATCTGCAAGCGTGGCGTACGGCCGGTGGAAGAGACCATCGCCGAGGTCCAGGCCACCGCCGCGGCCATCTCGCGCGAGATCCAGGGCGTCGCCTGAAAACACCCCGACCGGCCGGGCGTGGCCCAGCGACCGGGCGCGCCGGCAGGTTCAATCCGCTCCAGGCGACGGGGACCCCTACGGCGTCGTCGTGAGGCCCATCAACCGACTTCCTCGACGACCACGGGGGCGCCCATGCCGAAAGGCTGGCCCGGCGCCACGGCCATCAGCACCGCCACGGTCCGCTCGCCATCCTTGGCCGGCAGCGCCGTCGTCAGGGCGCCAGCCGCGGCGTCAGGCTTGGCCGCCACCTTGACGCCGTCGACATAGACCTCGGCCGGACCGGTCAGGCGGCCGAACACCAGCTTGCCGCCGCCCCGCCGCACCTTCGCGCGCGGCGTGAAGGCCAGCCGATAGAGCACGAAGCCGCCGCCCGGATCGGCGTCCTGCAACGTACCGGGCTTGGCCCAGGTCCAGGAATTCATGTCGTTGTCGGCCGGCTTGGCTAAGGGATCCGGTCGCGTCGAGGCCATCGGCGACATTCGCCAATCGGACAGGATCGAGACCGGCGAGGTCCGCGGCTCAGCCAACAGCGCCCCGGGCTGGACGGTCAGTTGAACCTGTGCGGACCGCAGCCCCGGCGCCGAGGCCGAAAGGCGCATGACGCCGCTGGAACCCTGTTCGCTCTGCACGATCACCTGGGCCAGGCCGTTGAACAGGCTTCGAGCGTTTCCCTTCTCCGGCTCGTGGCAGTTGGGGTCGCCATTGCCCAGGCCGATGATCCGTCCGTTGGCGATCTCAAAGGTCACCGGCAGATTGGCCGTGGGGACCGGCCGCCCGGCCTTGTCCAGGGCCTCGACCGTAATCGGCGCGGCGTCGGCGCCGTCGCCGGTCAGGACGGTCCGATCCGGCGTCAGGCGCAGGGCGACCGGCGGACCCGCCGTCTCGACCACCGCCTTCGACACCGGTTTGCCGCCGACATAGCCGATCGCCTCCAGCCGGCCGGGCGCATAGGGCACGGTCCAGGACGGCATGACGAAGGGATCGACCGCCTGGCGCGAGATCAGCCGGCCGTTGAGGCGCAGCTCGACGGCCTCGGCGTTGGTCAGGGCCATCACCTTGATCGGCTGCCCCTCCTTGCCCGGCCAGGTCCAGTGCGGGGCCAGGTCCAGCAGCGGCCGGTCCTTGATCCATTGCGCCCTGTGCAGGAAGAACGCCATCTTCGGGAAGCCGCAAAGATCCATCGCCCCGAAGAACGAGCTGGCCGAGGGCCATTCGAACGGCGTGGGTTCGCCGCGATAGTCGATGCCCGACCACAGGAAGGCGCCCGCCACGAACGGACGCTTGGCGATCGCCTCCCAGCCCTTGCGATGGGTCGTCCCCCAGGACGACGGTTCCTCGTCGTTTTCGGCCAGGATGTTGCGCGCGCGATCGGTGAACCATTCGCCGCGGGTCATGAAGGCGGAGGTGTCCTCCGAACTCATCATCGGCAGGTTCGGATGCTCGGCGTGGAACCGGTCATACCTGTCGGGCTGGTAGTTGAAGCCCACGACATCCACGGCCTGCGAGACGTTGATCGGAGTGAACATGCCGTCGTTCATCGCGGCGGTGACGGGGCGGCTGTCATCCAGCCGCTTGACGGCCGCGACCATGCGCCGAACCATCTGGTAGCCCGCCTCCGTGCCTTGCATCGGCTCTTCGTTGAACACCGACCACAGGAAGACGCTGGGATGGTTGCGGTCGCGGCGGATCAGCCATTCCAGCTGCCGCATGTAGTCAGGGCTGGGGTTGAAGTTGCGGTTCTCGTCGAGGATCAGCACGCCCAGCCGGTCGGCCGCCTGGAGCATCTCCGGGGCCGGGGCGTTGTGGGCGCAACGCACCGCATTGGCGCCCATGGCCTTGACCCGGCGCAACCGGAAATCCCACAGGCTGTCGGGCACGGCCACGCCGACCCCGGCATGGTCCTGATGCAGGCAGACGCCCTGGATCTTCAGCGACTGGTCGTTGAGGAAGAAGCCCTGGTCGGGGTCGAACCGCAGCGTGCGGAAACCGGTCGAGGTGATCGCCTCGTCGACCTGCTGGCCTCCGCGCCAGACGCGGGTGCGCACCGTGTAGAGCGCCGGATCGTCCACCGACCACAGGCGCGGGCTCGCGACCTCCAGGACCAGCCGGGCCTCGGCCTGGTCCAGCGACGGGACCTCGGCGGCGACGCGCCCGGCGCCCACCACCTTGCCCCAGGGATCGACCAGTTGGGCCTCGACCTCGACCGCCTCGGCCTTGGATCCGATATTGCCCAGGGTGGCGACGACCGGCAGGGTCCAGCGCCCCGCCGCGTCCCGCCGCGGATCGGCATGGACGCCGTCGTCGGCGATATGCACGGCCGCGCGCTTGGTCAGCCAGACGTGGCGATAGATGCCGCCGCCCTCGTACCACCAGCCTTCCATCAGATCGGCGTCGACCCGCACGGCGATGCTGTTGAGCTCGTCGCCGTAGCGGGCGAACGGGGTGAGGTCGATCTGCAGGGCGTTGTAGCCGCTCCAGTTGTGGGCCACGACGCTGCCGTTGAACCACACCGTGGCCTGGGTGGCGATCGCGCCGAATTCGATGGATAGGTGCTTGCCGCGATCGGCGGGATCCAGCCGTAGCGCCCGGCGGTACCAGGCCTTGCCGCGCGGACGATAGCCCTGGGCCAGGTTCTCGTCCTTGTCGAACGGCCCTTCGACCACCCAGTCATGCGGAAGGTCCAGTTCGCGCCAGTCGCTGTCGTCATACTCGAACGACGCCGCGCCCTGGGCGTTGCCGGCCTTGGCGTTGGCGTAGGACCAGCCATGCCCCCTGATCTTGGGAAACGGCACGTCGCCCAGATGGAAGCGCCAGCCCTGGTCCAGCGAGATCCTCTCCCCGGGCGCCTTGAGCTGCGGCATGGGATAGGATCGCTCGGGGACCGCGACGCCCGCCCAGCCCAGGGCGGGTGATGCGCCAGCCAGGGCGATGGCCGAACTTGCCCAAAGGAAACGACGACGGTCCAGGTTCATGTTGCTCATCTCGGATTTCCGGCCGTCCGTCAGCCGATCACATCACGCATGGCGGCGGCGGCGGCGGCCTCGTCACCGTCCCGGATCGCGGCGAAGACCCGGCGCATCGCCTTGGATCGCGCCGCCCCCGATCCGTGTCCGCAGCGGGCGTCGTACAGCAGTTGAGCTTCGATCAGCCCCGACAGGGAGCGCATGACCGGCCGGTCCGACGCCGCGCAGATGGTCAACCTGAAGGCCCGCTGGAGGGCGCGAGCCCCTGCGTCGGACGGCTCCGCCGCAAGATCGTTCAGGCACTGCTGCAAGGTCTCCAGGTCGTCGACCGAACGCCGCTTGGCCGCGCGGCGCGCCGCCTCGCACTCCAGACCCAGACACATCGCGCGCAGGTCTTCGCCAAACACGGGATCGCCGCCCGCCCCCAGACGCCATCTCAGGACATCCCGGTCAAAATGGCTCCAGTGTTCCGCCCGGCGGACCGTGGCTCCGACCCGCGTCTTGACGCTCAGGAACCCTTTTGCGGTCAGGCCCCGAATGACTTCGCGCAGGAACGAACGGGAGACTTGGAACCGATGCAGCAGCGCCGTTTCGCTCGGAAAGCCGGTCACGTCGTAGACGCCGTCCATGATTTCCAGGGCCAGGACGCGCAGCATCTGGTCATGGGCCGAACGCGGACGCTCCAGACCCAGACCTGGCCAGCGCGGCGGCGCGCCATCCTCGGCGCTTCCAGGCCGCCAAGGCGGCATCAGGGGCGCCGCCCCGGGCGGCTGGCCCTGTTCGGCGCCGCGACGATCGGCCTCTTCGAGAGCGCCAAGCCGGTCGGCGAACAGGGCCTCGCCCGCCTCCTGCCTGCGTGGCCGTGCATCTGCGCCGCGCATCATGTGGTCGCCTCAAAGATCGGCGCGGCGGTCAGACGCCCCGGCGTTCGAAGCGCCGGTGGGCGGACCGCGCACTCGGCTTGGGCCAGGCAGCCGGCCATGGGGCCGTCGGTCGCTTCACCGCTGACGATCAATACTGGCTTGCTCAAAGCCTCCTCCGGAGAAGAAAAAGACGCCCTTCGGCTAGGGAAAGGAACCGCCGAAGGGCGCAGGAGAAGGACGTGTCAGAACGACAGCCGCAGGCTGGCGTCGTTCGACGAAGACCTGGTCTTTGGCAGTTGCAGCCTCCGCGCGCGCCTCTGGCCGCGGTCGCCGTCTGCGCTGAAGGTCGCGCGGCTGTCCCGCCGGTTGGCCATGCCGGAATGAGTTCGGACCTGAACGCCAGAGCCTTGGTCGGAGGTGCTGTCCAGATCGCGCCGAACATTCTGCCTGCAAAGCATTTTCTACCCCTCCCGCTTGCTCGCGAGGATTCTGGCGCTCCAAGGGCGCCACGCGAACCGCTTTGACTGACCATCGAATGGCAACGTTGTCATCGCCCTACTGACCTAGCGGATTGTCACAAATTAGCAAGCCAATTCCTCAGACAAATGGGGCCTCAATTTCAAAATGTTGCACATTAATACTGACACCGGTGGCATTCCGAGGTCAGCGTGGATCCTGCGCGGAGCACGGCCTAAAATGGCCTTACCCTCCTGTTCTCCCCAAGATTAGTGGATTTTTCGACGGAATCGCAAACGCACAGCGGGCAACTTCACAGGCATATTATAAGTTTCGCTGGAAGCAATTAAGCAGACAATTTGTCAGAGGCGCTGCGGCCATCGGTGCAGTGCGCCTTCTCCCTGCATGAGTGCTTGAGGGGACGCTCCATAATCGGGCGGCGCTCTTGCACTTGCACTCGATGCGATCCGGTGGGAAAATTTGCCCTAAAATACCGTAGTGTTTTATTTATACAAAGTTTTTTGCAACACGCCTACATCGCTGGCGACGCCGTGTCCCGGCCCACAGGGAGTCGTCGTCCGGGCGCCGCCCGCAGCGACGCTTCAGGGAGATTGAGCGTTTCCCGACCCGACTGAGTCCGGGCGGGACCTCAGATTTTCGTCTTGACGCATTTCCTGGCGACGCTCGGCCATTGGAGCTTGCCCCCGTCCAGACGTGGGGCTGACCGATCTTCTCGCCGAGTTGGCCCGAACCAAGAGGCGATCCGGTTTGTTCAGGTCACGCCGTCATCATCGCGCGGCGCGGGTTCGACGGACCAGCGCGACGTCACGCTCGCAAGCGGCGGCCGCCCCCTCCACGGTGATCGACCGCGCGCCATCGCAGCCCAAGCGGACGGCGAGGACGGGCTGGCCCTCGATGCTGGCCTCGACCCCTCGCTTGCCGGCCGTCCTGACCACGAACGCCTTGGACAGCGAGTCGAGCTCCACCCGGCCTTCGCGGCGCAGGTAGCTGCCGTCCGCCACGAACCAGCGTTCGGGCTTCTGCGGCGTCCCGCCCTCGGGATAGGTCAGCGCCAGGATGTAGGCGTCGGTCTCCCAGCCGCCGAGATCGGCGTTGGCGTTGCGGTGACGGATCCGGCCGTCGGCCAGCAGGTTGAAATAGACGTCGGTCACCTGCCCCTTCTGGTGAAGCCGCACCATCAGGTAGTCCTTGGTCTCGAAACGCTCGATCCGTGGCGCGCTGGCCGGACCGTTGGGAGTCAGGGCGACGATGAACTTCATGCGGTCGGAGACGCCCGGCGCCTGCAGGCGCAGATAGGGCTGGGCTTCGTCGGGCGCGTGGTCCCTCAGGCCGGCGCCCTGGGCCATGCGCAGCAGTTCGGGATAGTCGGTGGGCAGGCCGCCGTCGGGCAGGGTCTGCGGAAACAGCGGCTGGACGGCCACCTCGGCGTCGCCATTCCTGACCGTGATCACCTGACCTTGCCGCTTGGCCTCGCCCTCGTAGTGCAGCAGCCACTCGAACTGACCCGGCTGCCAGCCCTTCAGGTCGTCGATCACCAGGATCACGTCGCCCAGCCACAGGAAGCTGCGATACTTGCGCTCGAAGACGCTGGCGTTCGGCCCCGTGGCGTCGGCCCAGACGAAGCGCAGGTCACCCGCATCGACCAGGTGATCGACCCGCCCGGGGAAATGCGAGCCGTCATAGGTGTTGCTGGCCGGCTCGGCCTTGCCGTCCAGGGTGACGACATTGTGGGCCACGCTTTGCCGATAGTAGCCGTCGTATTCGGGCCGCGAATAGCTGCTGTTGCCGGAGTCGATCAGCAGCGGCTTGCCCTTGTGCCAGAGGATGAAGCTGCCGGCGTCCGCGTGGTTGTGGTTCCAGGTGAAGCCGGAACGGAGCGCCAGATAGGTCGCGTCCGGCGACCAGGACGAGCGCATCGTCGCCGAGCCCAGGTCCCGGTCGATCCAGCGGGTCGGCAGGTCCGGCCCGCGCGCCGCCTCCGCGCGCGCCTTGGCGGAAGGCCACTGCACCATGTTCTCCGGCTCGCTCCAGACATCCTGGCCGGGATTGGAGCGGACCTGGTCCAGATACCAGAGATAGCGGGGCTTCTGGTCGCCGCTGGCCCACAGGTTGATCAGGGCGTGCGCCCCGCTGGCGGTGGGATTGCCGTCGCCGAAGTTGGACGACAGCGCGCCCGCCCCGGTTGGATAGAGGTTCTGGATGAACAGGTCGGCGACTCCGTCCAAACGCGGCGTCGGCGCGGGCTTTTCGCTGAAGGCGTCAAGCCAGGCTCGCTTGAACCTCAGATAGCCCTCCACGGCGAAGTCGGCGTAGTTGATGCTTTCGACGAAGGCGCCGTTGGACGCGAAGTGCTGGGGCTTGGTCTCGATCGCGCCGCCGTCATAGGCGGCCCATTCCTCGGCGGCCTCGTCGATCCGTCGGATCCAGGCGTCGGCCTGGGGCTCCTCGGTCTTGACCGCTATGGCCGCCACGCCCGCGCCGAACACGATGTGGCTGAACCAGTTGTGGCCCATGGTGTCGAGGCTGTGGATCCGCTCCGCCCCGTCGACCCAGTCGCCCAGGATCGGCTTGATGGCGCCCTTGACCAGGGCCCTGGCCAGGCGGTCGCGTTCGGCCGGGGCCAGGGCGTCATGGATCGCATCGAAGGTCAGGCCATAGACATAGGCGCTGGTCCCCATGCCCAGGTCGGAATTCCAGACCGGGGTGCGGGCCAGCAGCGGCTTGTCGGTGATCCAGTTGGGCCGCGCCGCATAGACGTCCAGCAGGGCCTTGGCGCGGTCGGCGTAGCGGCGCTCGCCGGTCATGCGGTAGGCCAGGGCCAGGTCCATCAGGGCGGCGTTGAGCTCGCGGTCGTTGGCCGGCTTGCGGGTCATGGCCTCGTCGGCCTGGCCGTGAGCACGGCTCCAGGCCGCCTTGGCGTCCGGATCCTCGGCCACCCGGGCGCGAAACTGCGCGATGTGCCGGTCGCTGAACGCCAGGTAGGGGTGGCCCGACCGCAGGGTCTGGGCCTGGGCCGCCCCGCCGATCAGGCACGCCGCCAGGACCAGGCCGGACACCCGCCGCATCACGTCACGCACCCCGTGTCTCCTCCCCGTCGCTGTCATCGTGTTCCTGCTCAATGATGATCCGCCTAGGCCAGGGACAGGTTGACCGCGAAGCTGCGGCGCACGCCCGGGCTCCGGAACGGATAGACGCAGTGCAGCATCCAGGACGGCCACAGGTAGAACTCGCCCACCGCCGGCTTGACGACGAACAGGTTGCGCACGCCCACGGCGCTGCGGCTGTCGATGAACTGCAGGCACCCGGCGGTGTTCTGGCGCGCCTTGTCGGCCCGGAACTCGGCCTCGTAGTCGGACGGCACGCGAAGGTAGCCGACACTGCTGAACAGGCAGCCCTGGTGGAAATGGGCGGGATTGTAGTCGCCGGCGACCATGTCGTTGACCCAGCCTTCCTTGATCTGGATCCGCAGCTTTTTGTCGGCCAGCTCTTCGGTCCGCTCGTAGTCGCCGTAGTGCATGAGCGCGTTTTCGCAGCGGTAGGCGTAGGTGCGCGCGACATCGTAGAGGAAGTCGGTGACCTCGGGCATTTCGCGGATGACGTCGGTGAACCGCATCTCCGTGCTGACCACGCCCGCCAGGTGCGCGGACCAGTCGCGGGCGGCGACCTCGTCCTGCCGCCCCAGCAGGTCGTCGATGCGGGCGTTCAGCCGCTCGACCATCCCGTCCGGCATCGTCGCCTTGAGGATGGTCGGGCTGAACGGCGCCACAAGCTTCAGGTCGTGGTCGCTGGTCACGGCCGCCTAGAACTCCTTGCGGACGGTCAGCCAGACCGACCGCGGCGCGTTGCGCTTGAGCAGGTAGCCGGACTCCGGCAGCTGGGCGACGACGTCGTAGACCTGGACGTTGGCCGGAAGATTGCTGCTGATCATCGGATCGTAGGCCGAGACATACTGCGTATCGAACAGGTTGCGCACGTCGACGGTGACCTTGGTCTTGGCCAGGCCTTCGTATTGCACCGAGACGTCCACATTGTCCTGCTTGGGCAGGAAGCGATGGTCCAGCGCATTGGTGTTGAGCTTGCGTTCGTCCATGAAACGGTGACGAACGTTGAAGCGGAAATCCTTGTACCGGTAGGAAACGGTGTTGCTGACCGTCCACTTCGGAGACCGGGCCAGGATCCCCGCATCGACACGAAGGACATCGTCGGCCGCGCCCAGGCCGTTGGCGCCCGTATTCAGCCAGTTGTAGGCCGCGGTCGTCTTGCCGTTCAGGTAGGTCACGGACGGAGACCACTCGAGGTTCCGGGTGATCCGCCACTTCGCCCACGATTCAATCCCGCGCGTGAAGTAGGTGTTGAAGTTTTCCGGCAGCAGATAGGTCGAGACGTTGTCCGTATCGACGGCCGTCGGATAATCGTTGACCGCGAAGCTCTGGTAGAAGGCGGTGACCTGGCCGTTGAACTTGCGATCACCGAACGTGTAGGCCAGTTCGTGGCCCTTGATGAACGCGGTCGGACCGAGCGGACGAACCAGGGCGGCCACCGTCGAATAGCGATTGATGACGCCCGCCGCCGGCTGCTTGGCGTCGGTGTATCGATAGTAGATCTTGTGCTTGGCGTTGAAGTTGTACCCAGCCGACACGCTGTAGTCGACGACGCCCAGCGCCCGGTCGGCGCGAATGACCTTCGACGCCGTCTGGGTCATGTAGACATTGTCGTAAACGGTCAGCGGATCGCCATCGAGCCCGCCGTTGGTCAGCGACGCGGCGCCGGCGTTGCGCGTGTCCCAGGTCTCCGAATGGGTCTTGGCGTTGAAGTGCTGGTACTTGATGCTTCCGTTGAAGTCCCAGTGCTTGCCAGGCGACCAGTTGAAGCCGGCATAGGGCGAAACTTCCAGGATCTTGGCCCGCTGCGACACCGTCGTGAACAGGCCGCTGCCGTATGAGCCCCAGCCGCCGGCGTCGGTCAGCTGATAGGTCGTTCCCGACGCCGTGACATATTTGACGTTCAGGTTCTGGACTTGCCCGTCGGCCCAGGCCGAGACGCCCAGACCGTTGGCCCAGTTGTCGTTGGCCTGATGGGACCGAGCCACGTACACGCCGAAGTTCAGGCCATACGACTCGCCGTGGTAGCTGGCGGTGAAGTTGCCCATGAAGTCCTTCGACCCGCGGTCGTTGTCCTCGGCCCGGGTCTGGAGCACCAGGTCCTGCGAGGCGCTCCCGACCGGCACGACTCCGGAATTGAAGCCGCCGTTCGCGCTGGGGATGGTGGCGGTGACCAGGCCTCCGCGCATGTCGATGTCACGATTGGGCAGGCTATTGGCCACGATGCACAGGCTGTTGGTCTGCCAGGTGGTCGCCGTGACGCGCGGACAGGCCGCGCCCGTGCGATAGTTCGTTCCCAACTGCGAGCCGGCCACGTTGTTGGCGACCCTGGCGACCAGGGCCCCGGCGGCGTTGTAGAACTCGTAGTAGCCGGGCGTGCGGTCGAGGTTGTCGATGTTCAGGCCGAAACGCTCGCGCGTCGCCGCCGCCGAGGCCAGCGACGCCAGGCCCTGGGGCTTGTAGGACTGGCCTCGATAGTCGGATTTCTGGACGCGGAGCGCGCCCGTGAAACCCCAGGCGCCGTCCGTGTCGTGGCGCCAGTTGAGCGAGATCGCATCCTGCTTGTAGCGATAGCCGGCCGACGGATCGAGCGTGTGGCCGCCCGGCTTGAAATAGTTCGGAACGGTCTGCTCGCCGCCGTTCATGAACAGGTTCACGTCCCGGCCGAAGCCCGGGATCTCCTGTGCGTCCTGGTAGCCGTAGGTCGGCTGCTGGAAGGTCGTCAGCTCGGCGTTGGTGTCGTCCAGGTGCTTGAGGATCACGTTGAAGGCGCCGGACCCGCCGGCGCCCTGGTATTCCTTGTAGAGGTTCACCTTGAACTGGCCGCCATGGTTCAGGTCCCACCCGGGATCCACCTGGCCGTTCGACCGGCGGTAGAAGCCGCTGACGCCGACGCCCGCGTCGCCGGCCTTGTTGACCCAGCCATACGCCCCGTCGACCTGCTTCCACGACAGGTGAAGGTCTTCGCCCTCGAAGCCCAGGCGGGTCTGGATGACCCCGCCCGGCCTGACCGCGCCGGTGATGTAGTTGAACGTGGAGCCCACGGACGTGGTCACGCCGGTCGCAGACGAGCCGCCGCGCACCGACTCGACCCGGCTGGTCGAGATGTCGGCGCGGTAGAAGTAGCCGTCCTGAAAGCCGCTGAACTTGAACGGCACGACCGGCAGGCCGTCTTCCAGGATGGTCGTCCAGAAGTAGCCGGACGTATTGGCGCCGGTGCCGATGGTCATGCCCCGTGTGAAGACCTCGTTGCGCGCCACGCCGTCATTGGATTCGACCACGACGCCGGGCATGTCGCGCAGCATGTCGTCGGCGCTGATCGGCGTGAACTTGGACATGTCGTCTTCGTTCAGCACCGAGAACGAGACATTGGCCTTCTTGGCCGCGGTTCCGGCCATGACGCCGGTGACGATCACCTGGTCGACGGTGCTGGTCCCGCTGTTGTCCTGGGCCGCGGGCTTCGCCGCCGCGGCCTTGGGCGGGGCCGCGGTCTGCGCGTACGCGCCGTGCGCCGACAACGCGCTCACGCCGGCGACCAGCGCCAGAACCATGTGAGAAACTTCCGTTGCGCGCACACGGCCGCGCACAGGGCTTTGAGCACCCATCATTTCCTCCCCTTCGGACTTTCGCCGACTCGCTTTGACGTGAGTTCGGACGCCGCTCAGCCGATCGCGTCGCCCAAATCGCAACGTCGAGCGACACCGCGACCAGTTCTATTGTTATCGATATCAATGACAATCAGAGGCTGTCAACGCCTTTCGCCCGGCTGACGTCTTCATCGCTTTTCAGCAGAGAACGGGCCCGCGCCGGGCCGCCAGGTCACCGAATCGCCTGGGCGTCAGGCGAAAGAAGCTATGGTTACGATATCATCCCGCTCCCCGGGCGTCGCTACGCCGTCGCCAGCTTCGACTTGCGCACCGAATACCCGAAGTAGATCGCGCAGGCCGCCGCGCCCCAGGCCGCGAACAGGATCCAAGTGTCCAGGGGCAGGCCGTAGATCAGGTAGCCGCAGAACGCCACGCTGAGCACCGGCACGACCGGATAGAGCGGCACGCGGTAGCCGCGCGGCAGGTCGGGCTGGGTGCGCCGCAGGAGGATCACCCCCAGCGAGACGATGGCGAACGCGATCAGGGTGCCCATGCTGGTCAGGTTGACCAGAGTGTCCAGCGGCACGAAGGCGGCGAGCAGGGCGATGAACGCCGCGACGATCCAGGTATTGAGGTCCGGGCTTTGGGTCTTGGGGTTCACCCGCTGGAACACCTTGGGCAGCAGGCCGTCGCGGCTCATGGCGTAGAGGATGCGGGTCTGGCCGTACATGACGACCAGGGTGATCGAAAAGATCGAGATGATCGCCCCCACGCAGAGGATCAGCGAGGTCCAGGCCTGGCCGGTCAGGTTGCGCAGGATCACCGCCAGCCCGGCCTCCTGGCCCGCGAACGCGGTCCAGGGCTGGGCGCCGACCGCGGCCAGGGCCACCAGGATATAGACGCCGGTGACGATCAGCAGGGACAGGATGATGCCCAGCGGCAGGGTGCGGCGCGGGTCCTTGACCTCGTCGCCGGCCGTCGAGACCGCGTCGATGCCGATGTAGGAAAAGAAGATCGACGAGGCCGCCGCCCCGATCCCGGCCACGCCCATAGGGGCGAACGGCGTCAGATTGTGGGCGTGGAAACCGCTGAAGGCGATGACCACGAAAAACAGCAGCACCAGCAGCTTCAACACCACCAGCACGGCGTTGACGGTCACCGACTCCTTCACCCCGCGCAGCAGCAGGATCAGGCAGGCGCCGACCAGCACCACCGCCGGCAGGTTGAACACCCCGCCCGCCCCCGGCGCCTTGGCGATGGCGTCGGGCATGCGCCAGCCGATCAGGTCGGAGAACATCTCGTTCAGGTACTGGCCCCAGCCCACCGCGATCGCCGAGGCCGAGACGGCGTATTCCAGCAGCAGGCACGCCCCGACGAGGAAGGCGACGAACTCGCCCAGCGTGGCGTAGGCGTAGCTGTAGGACGAGCCCGACACCGGGATGGTCGAGGCCAGTTCGGCGTAGCACAGGGCCGTCAGGGCCGCGGTGATCCCGGCGATCACGAACGAGACGACCACGGCCGGCCCGGCCGCCGGCACGGCCGTGGTCAAGGCCACGAAGATGCCGGTGCCGATCGTGGCCCCGACGCCCAGCATGGTCAGCTGGAACAGGCCGATCGAACGATGCAGGCCTTCGTCCGGAAGGTGCTCGCCCCCCTCGGCGACCACTTGGCCCACAGGCTTGCGGCGAAGAAGGTCGGCCGCGCGAAACTGGCCCATGGAGTCCTCGAGGTCTGGAAGGCGACGGCAAACTAGCCTCGCCATGCGCCCGACATCAACTTGCCTTCGCGCCGGAATCGGCTGGACGCTCTGGCCAGCGCGCCGGCGTTGGACCTCAAGTCCGTGATGTCCGGCTCCGCCGTCCGGCGCGGGGCCGGCGTGGGGGCCGGCCTTACGCCGCCGCCTCGTCCTCGTCGTCGTCCAGCACGCCGGCCATGGCGGCCATCGACAGCTTGCGCATCGCCGAGGCGCGGACCTTCTCGCTCTCGCTCTTCAGCTGGCCGCAGGCGGCGAGAATGTCGCGGCCCCGCGGGGTGCGGATCGGCGAGGAATAGCCGGCCCGATTGAGGATCGCGGCGAAAGCCTCGATCGCGGCCCAGTCTGAACATTGATAGTCCGTGCCTGGCCACGGATTGAACGGGATCAGGTTGACCTTGGCCGGAATGCCCTTGATCAGCTTGACCAGGGCGCGGGCCTCGTCGGGGCTGTCGTTGACGCCCTTGAGCATCACATATTCGAACGTCACGCGGCGGGCGTTGCTGAGGCCCGGATAGGCCCGGATCCCAGCCATCAGCTGGTCCAGCGGATACTTCTTGTTCAGCGGCACCAGCACGTCGCGCAGGGCGTCGTTGGTGGCGTGCAGGCTGATGGCCAGCATGGCCTGGGTCTTGTCGCCCAGGGCCTGCAGCTGCGGGACCACGCCGGAGGTCGAGACCGTGATCCGGCGACGCGAGATCGTGATGCCCTCGTTGTCGCTGATGATCTCGATGGCGTCGGCCACCTGACCCAGATTGTAGAGCGGCTCGCCCATGCCCATGAACACGATGTTGCTCAGCAGGCGGTCTTCCTTGTCGGACGGCCATTCGCCCAGGTCGTCCTTGGCGATCTGCACCTGGGCGACGATCTCGGCGGCGGTCAGGTTGCGGACCAGGGCCTGGGTGCCGGTATGGCAGAAGCTGCAGTTGAGGGTGCAGCCCACCTGACTGGAGACGCAGAGCGCCCCCGCCCGGCCCACGGACGGAATGTAGACCGTCTCGACCTCGACGCCCGGGGCCATGCGGATCAGCCACTTTCGGGTGCCGTCCTTGCTGACCTGGCGCTCGACCACCTCGGGACGGGCGATCGTGAAATGGTCGGCCAGGCGAGCCCGGGTCTCCTTGGCCACGTCACTCATCTGGGCGAAGTCGGTGACGCCGCGGTGATGCACCCAGCGGAAGATCTGGGTGGCGCGCATCTTGGCCTTGCCGTGCTCGACCACGCCGCTCTCGGTCAGGGCGGCCACCATCTGCGGCCGGGTCAGGCCCGACAGGTTGATCAGCGGCTTGGGAGCATCGACGGCGGGCGCGACGCGGGACAGGTCGAGGGTGACGCTCAAGGGGCGGTCCGAAGGCAAGACATTTCAGGGATCGAGGCCAGGATATAGCAGCTCTCGCGACTTTTTCCAAAAGGACGGGGCGTCGCGGCCCCGGACCTTGACGCCCGCGCCCGCGCCGCCTCCCATGCGGCGTCCGGATCCCTCGAGGATCGCCGAACTCTGGGGAGGCTCGATGAAGTCCCGTCTGCTGGCCGCCTGCGCCGCCGCGGCCCTGTGCGCGGCCGCCCTGTCCGCCGGGGCCCAGGCCCAAAACCAAGCCCAAAACCAGACTCAGGCCCAGGCTGTCGCCTCGGCCCCTTCCCCCGCCGAGGCCAAGGCCTTCGTCGACGGCGCCGAGAAGGACCTGATGGCCATGGGCGAATACGCCGCCCGCATGGCCTGGGTGCAGGCCACCTACATCACCGACGACACCAACTGGCTGAACGCCAAGGTCGACGCCGAGGCCAACGCCCTGTCGGTGAAGTACGCCAAACAGGCCGCCCGCTTCGACCGGACGCAGGTCGACCCGGTCACCCGCCGCAAGCTCAAACTGCTGAAGGCCGGCCTGGTCCTGCCCGCCTCCGACAGGCCGGGCGCGGCCCAGGAACTGGCCGACGTCCAGGCCCGGCTGCGGGCGCTCTACTCGACCGGCAAGGTGACGATCGACGGCGAGACCCTGACGCTCGACGACCTGGACGATCGCCTGCGCACCGAACGCGACCCGGCCAGGATCAAGGCCATGTGGGAGGCCTGGCACGCCGTAGCCAAGCCGATGGCCGCCGACTATCCCAAGCTGGTCAAGCTGGCCAACGAGGGCTCGGCCGAGCTGGGCTACAAGGACACCGGGGCCCTGTGGCGCTCGTGGTACGACATGGAGCCCGACGCCTTCGCGGCCAAGACCGACGCCCTCTGGGCCCAGGTCGCGCCGTTCTACAAGAACCTGCACTGCTACGTCCGCGGGCGGCTCAACGCCAAGTACGGCGACGCGGTGCAACCGAAGACCGGCCCGATCCGCGCCGACCTGACCGGCAACATGTGGGCTCAGAGCTGGAGCAACATCTACGACATCGCCGCTCCGCAGGGCCTTCCGGGACCGGGTTACGACCTGACCCAGTCGCTGGTGGCCAAGGGCTATGACGCCACCAAGATGATGAAGACCGGCGAGGGCTTCTACACCTCCATGGGCATGGCCCCGCTGCCGGACACCTTCTGGAAGCGGTCGATGATCACCCGGCCGCGCGACCGCGAGGTCGTCTGCCACGCTTCGGCCTGGGACGTCGACAACGACCAGGACATCCGGGTGAAGATGTGCACCCGGGTCAACGCCGACGACTTCTATACGGTGCACCACGAGCTGGGGCACAACTTCTACCAGCGCGCCTATGCCGGTCAGCCCTATCTGTTCCGGGGCGGGGCCAATGACGGCTTCCACGAGGCGATCGGCGACTTCGTCGGCCTGTCGGCCCTGACCCCGACCTATCTCAAGCAGATCGGGGTCATCGACGCCGCGCCCGACGCGGACGCCGACATCCCGTACCTGCTGAACATGGCGATGGACAAGATCGCCTTCCTGCCGTTCGGCCTGCTGGTCGACAAATGGCGCTGGCAGGTGTTCTCCGGCCAGATCGATCCCGCCCACTACAACGAGGCCTGGTGGAAGCTGCGCGCCCAGTACCAGGGCGTCGCCCCGCCCGGACCACGCCCGGCCGACGCCTTCGATCCTGGCGCCAAGTTCCACGTCGCCGACAGCACGCCCTATACCCGCTACTTCCTGGCCCGGGTCTACCAGTTCCAGTTCTACCGGGCCGCCTGCCGCCAGGCCGGCTGGAAGGGGCCGCTGAACCGCTGCTCGGTCTATGGCGACAAGGCGGTGGGCGAGAAGTTCGAGAAGATGCTGGCCATGGGCCAGTCCAAGCCCTGGCCCGAGGCCCTTGAAGCCTTCACCGGCGAGAAGGACTTGGACGCCAGCGCCATCGCCGACTATTTCGCGCCGCTGAACGCCTGGCTGATCAAGCAGAACAGGGGCCAGTCCTGCGGCTGGTAGAGGCCTGAGACAGGCTCCGGCGGGCCCGGCGAAGGTGGAAAGATTCACCATCGTCGTTTGCCGCCCGTTCACCGTCCTTGGCGATAATGCCCGATCTCTGGGGAGTCGGGCCTTGCTCATGACCATGTGGAAACGCCTCGCGGCGCGCCTTCGCGACGACGAGCGCGGCGCGATCGCCGTGCAGTTCGCGCTGCTCCTGATCCCGATCGCCATCCTGACCTTCGGCCTGATCGACCTCAGCCGGGCCAGCGTCCAGAAGCGCCAGCTGCAGGACGCCCTCGACGCGGCGACCCTGATGGCCGCCCGTTCGACCGCGACCACCAACGCCGACCTGGACACCATCGGCGACGCCGCCCTGGCCACCGAGATGGCCGGCCTGGGGGTGACCCTGACGGCCGCCAACTCGACCTTTTCCCTGGGCGACAACAACACGGTGGTGGGCAAGGTCCAGAACGTGACCATCAAGCCGATCATCTCCAATCTCTGGAGCTCCGGCGACCCAAATGTCTCGGCGGACTCCACCGTGATGCGCTCGGTCAACAAGCTGGAAGTGGCCCTGGTGCTCGACAACACCGGCTCGATGGCCAGCACCCTGGGCTCGGGGGCCCGCAAGATCGACGCCCTGATCGACGCCTCCCAGTCGCTGGTCGACGTCCTGGCCGCCGCCGCGGCCCGGGCCAGCGAGACTGACGCGGTGAAGATCAGCGTCGTGCCGTTCTCGATGACCGTCAATGTCGGCTCGACCTACCAGAGCCAGAGCTGGATGTCGGGAAAGATGCCGGCGACCGGCTACGGGACCGACGTGTTCGCGACTAACCAGGACCGCTTCGCCCTGCTGTCGAACCTGGGCCTGACCTGGGCCGGCTGCGTCGAAAGCCGTCCCGCGCCCTACGATGTCACCGACGATCCGCCGACCAGCGCGACGCCCGCCTCGCTGTTCGTGCCGTTCTTCGCGCCGGACGAGCCCGACGACAACACCGTCGGCGTCAACCAGTCCAGCTCGACCCGCTACCGCGACAGCCGGACCACCGGCACCTCGTATCCGATCCTGAACAATTGGCTGCCGGACGGGGTTGCGCCCAACGGCACCCTGGCGACCGCCTGGAACACGCGCTCGACGCCGATCGCCAAGTACGGCGCGAACAACAAGAACAACGTCCTCAGCTTGGCCAAGACCGGCACGGTCTACGGCCCCAACTCCGGCTGCGGCATGACCAGCCTGATGCGCCTGACCAATGTCCGCTCCACCACCCAGCGGGACGCGGTGAAGACCAAGCTCGGCCAGATGGTCGCCAACGGCAACACCAACGTCGCCATGGGCCTGGTCTGGGGCTGGCACACCCTGTCGAACAACGGGCCCTTCGCCGACGGCGTCATTCCGAACTCCACCGAGGGCCAGAAGACCACCAAGGTGATCGTGCTGCTGACCGACGGCGACAACACCAACGACACCTATAACAACCCCAACAACTCGGCCTATACGGGCTACGGCTACATCGGCCAGGGGCGTCTGAAGAACGCCAGCGGCACGGCCCTGACCAGCAGCTCCACGGCCACCAACCGCCGCGACGCGATCGACAGCCGGGAAAAGCTGGTCTGCGACAACGCCAAGGCCGAGGGAGTGCAGATCTACGCCATCGGCGTGGGGGTCTCCAGCCACTCCAAGACGATCCTGCAGGACTGCGCCACCAAGCTGGACATGTATTACGACGTCACCGACGCCGCCCAGCTGACCTCGGTGTTCAACACCATCGCCGGCTCGATCCAGAACCTGCGGATCACCAAGTAAGAAAAAGCCCCGGAGCGATCCTCCGGGGCTTTTTGCTTGGCGGCGCCTCGTTTTGGCTAAGCCTTGGCTTTCGCTTCCTCGCCTCCGGCTCGTCCCGGGACTGATGGAGGTTCCGGCTAGGCCAGCTTGATCTCCCGCAGGCGCTGCTGGAGGAAGGCGTCGGCGGTGATCGGCTCGGGATAGCGGTCCGGGTTCTCGCCCGTGACGCAGCTGGGCAGGGTCTTGATCAGGTAGTCCGACGCGAAGTGCAGGAAGAACGGCGTCGAATAGCGCGGCACGCCGCGGCGTTCGGGCGGCGGATTGACCACGCGGTGGATCGTCGAGGGCAGGACGTGGTTGGTCAGGCGCTCGAGCATGTCGCCGATGTTGCAGACCACGCAGCCGGGCGGCGGGTTGATCGGCAGCCAGTCGCCATTCCGGTCGAGCAGTTCGAGCCCGCCCTCCTCGGCGCCCAACAGCAGGGTGATGGTGTTGATGTCGCCATGCGCCCCGGCCCGCACGCCGGTGGCGTCCTTGGGGATCGGCGGATAGTGCAGCAGGCGCAGCACGCTGTTGCCGTCCTTGACCGTCGGATCGAAGAAGTCCCGGCCAAGTTCCAGATAGGTGGCGATGGCCTTCAGGACCCGCACGCCCAGGCTGTCGAGCGCGCCGTACAGCCAGCCGACATTATGGTGGAAGCTGGGAATCTCGGCCGGCCAGATGTTGTCGGCCATGGTGGCGCGGAACGGGTGGCCGGGCGGGAGGTCGCGGCCGACGTGCCAGAATTCCTTCAGGTCGTAGTGGTCGGCGCCCTTGGCGGTCTCGATGCCGAACGGGATGTAGCCGCGCGAACCGCCCTTCACCCCCGCGTACTGGCGCTTGGTCTCCTCGGGCAAGGCGAAGAAGGCCTTGGCGTCGGCGATCGCCGCGTCGATCCGCGCCTGGGCCAGGTCGTGGTCCGAGATCACCGCGAAGCCGTAGCGCTGGAACGACGCGCCCAGCGCCTGGGCGAACCTGTCGAAATCCTTCGAGTACAGGGTGAACGAGACGGGTTCGATGGCGGATGCGGACACGGGCGTGGCCTCGGCTGGCAAGATGGGACTTAGTAAGGCTGGACTTACTACACTGTCAGGCGTCCGGCGCGAAGGCCGTTCATCTCGGCGTCATGTCACCTGTTGGAACTTGGCCATGGACGAGGCGTTCTGCCTCGCAAGGATTCAATGGCGCCAAGGATCACGGGCAATGGCCCGGGATCAAGGCCGCAAGAGGGAAAGACCGTGATGATGAGCAAGTACGCCCCGTGGATCGCCCTGGCGGGCGCCCTGGCCCTGGCCGCCTGCACCACCACCGACCCCTATACCGGCATGCCGGTGCGCAACAACACCGGGACCGGGGTCCTGAGCGGGGCCGGCATCGGCGCGGCCCTGGGCTATCTGACCAACACCAACAAGGGCGAGCAGGGCCGCAAGAACGCCCTGATCGGCGCGGGTATCGGCGCCCTGGCCGGCGGCGCGGTCGGCAACTACATGGACCGCCAGCAAGCCGACTTCCGCCGCAGCCTGGAGGGCTCGGGCGTGATGATTCGCCGCAACGGCGACCAGATCGTGCTGGTCATGCCCAGCGACGTGACCTTCGCCGTCGACAAGTCCGAGGTCCAGCCCCAGTTCACCCGCGTGCTGGACGACGTGGCCCGTACGCTGAACGCCTATCCGCAGACGACGATCGACGTGGTCGGCCACGCCGACAGCAGCGGCCCCGACGACTACAACCAGACCCTGTCGGAGCGCCGCGCCAGCTCGGTGGCCGGCTACCTGACGGGTCCCGGCCGGGTGCTGCCCGACCGCGTCTTCGTTGCCGGGCAGGGCGAGCGCCAGCCGATCGCCTCCAACGACACCGCCGAGGGCCGCGCCCAGAACCGTCGGGTCGAGATCATCCTGCGGCCGCTGACGCGCTAGGGGGGCGAAGAGCGACTACCGCTCCTCGTCGAACCGGTTGGACACGAGTTCGGTCAGGGCCTCGACCGCCGCGTCGGCTTCCGGTCCCTCGGCGGCGATGTCGATGGTCGAGCCGATGCCGGCGGCCAGCATCATCAGGCCCATGATCGAGCGGGCGTCGACGCTGGTTCCGTCGCGGGCGACCGTGACCTCGGCGTCGAAGCCGGAGGCCAGCTTGACGAACTTGGCCGAGGCGCGGGCGTGCAGCCCCCGCTCATTGACGATCTCGACCGTTCGCTCCGCCATGCGACTCATTTTTCTCCCGCCAGCACGTAGGAGGCCACGGAGATATATTTGCGTCCAGCCTCCTGAGCGTGGGCGACGCAGGCCTGCAGGTCCTCGCGCTGGCGCACGCTGGCCAGCTTGATCAGCATCGGCAGGTTCAGGCCGGCGATCACCTCGGCCTTGGTCTGCTCCATCACCGAAATGGCCAGATTCGACGGCGTGCCGCCGAACATATCGGTCAGCAGGATCACGCCGTCGCCATCCTGGTCGACCGCGGCGCACGCCTTCAGGATATCGGACCGGCGACGCTCCATGTCGTCTTCCGGACCGATGCAGATGGCCTTCACCGCGCCCTGCGGTCCGACCACATGCTCCATGGCGGAGACGAACTCCTCCGCCAGCCGCCCGTGCGTGACTATCACGAGCCCGATCATGCCTGATCTCTCAAACGGGATCCCCATAACCCGTGGCGGCAGGGAGGCGCCGCGCGGGCCGCCTTGATACGCTTGTTAGTCGGCGACTCCAAGATGCTCAAACACTCGTCTGATTTTCCCGGGCCCGCCGGGTTCGAGAGGCCACAGGTCCAGCACCCGCGTCGACACGCCCTCGATGACCTCGAATATGGGATCGGGTAACCGCTCGACGGCCTGCGGCCGATCCACGCAGCGCACCAGAAGGTCGATCGGGCAGAGCGCCCGATGCGGCCGGGGCAGCACGCCCACGCCGCGAACCTCGACCAGTCCGGCCAGGGCGTCCGGCGCTCGGCCGTAGAGCCGGCCGCCGGAGACGAAGGTCACGGTGCGGTCGTCGGCGACCAGGACGAAGCCCTGGTCGAGGGCCCGCAGCGCCAGATCGCTCTTGCCGACGCCCGACGGCCCCTCGATCAGCGCGCCGCGCCAGATTCCGTAGACCCGACGGGCGATCAGCCCCGCATGGCGGATCATTCGCGCGGCCCTCCCTCGCGATGGGCGTCGCGCGGGCCACCGTGATGATGATGATGGTGGCCGTTGTGGGCGCTGGCTTCGGGGAGATCGACCAGGAACCGGGCGCCGATCACCTTGCCTTCGGCGTCCTTGCGGTTCTCGGCCCGCATGGTCCCGCCGTGCGCCTCGACGATCTGGCGAGCGATCGACAGGCCCAGGCCCGAATTGCCGCCGAACGCCTTGCCCTTCGGCCGCGAGGTGTAGAACCGCTCGAAGATCGTCTCCAGATTGTCGGGCGGAATGCCCGGGCCGTCGTCGTCGACCGTGACGATCAGGCGATTGTGATGGTCGCGCAGGCCCGGGTCGCGCTTGAGCGTCACCCGCACCTCGCCGTCGGCGGCGCTGAACGAGCGGGCGTTGTCGATCAGGTTGCGGAACACCTGGCCCACGGGGGTCTCGCGCGCCACGATCCGGGCGTGCGGCGGCGCGCCCTTGGCGTCGAAGGTCACCCGCACGCTGCCCGGAGCGTCGCCTGGCCGCAGCTGGGCCTCGTAGAGGTGAATGACCTCGGCCAGCAGGCCGTTCAGCTCGAAGGCCCGCGGCGCCTCGCGCGACAGCTCCGCGTCCAGCCTGGAAGCGTTGGAGATGTCGGTGACCAGCCGATCCAGGCGGGTGACGTCCTGCTGCAGGATGCCCAGCAGCCGGGCCCGGGCGGCGGGATCGGTCACCAGGTCCAGGGTCTCGATCGCCGAGCGGATCGAGGTCAGGGGATTCTTGATCTCGTGGGCCACGTCGGCGGCGAAGCGCTCGATGGCGTCCATCCGCTCGGACATCGAGTCGGTCATCTCCTCCAGGGCCCGCGACAGGTCGCCCAGCTCGTCCTTTCGGCCGGAGATGTCGGGCAGAGAGATGGCCCGGGCGCCGTCCAGCCGCACGCGGTCCGCGGCGCTGGCCATGCGCAGCACCGGCTGGGCGATCAGGCGGTTGAGCAGGAACGACGAGATCAGGGTGGTGGCGATGGCGATCAGGGCGAACGGCAGCAGCGCCTTGCGCTCGGCGGCGATGATCTGGTCGACGTCGCCGGCCTCCAGGGTCAGGACGCCCAGCACCGCCCGCACGTGTTGGATGGGGATCGACACCGACACCACGCGTTCGCCCATCTCGTCGATGCGGGTGCCGGCCACCGGCTCGCCCAGCTTGGCCTGGGCGATCTCGGCGGCCAGGGCCTGGCGCGCCGCCTCGGCGACCTTGGGCTTGGTGTCGGGGTTGTGGGTCGGCAGGCCGAAGGCCGGCTGCCCCGGCTTGCGGGCCGGTGGCAGCGCCCTGGACTCCACCCGATCGGCGACGACGTAGGAATCGGCCAGCTGGTTGCCCTGGGCGTCGAACAGCCGCGCCCGCTGCGAGCGCGGGATGAACAGGCTCTGCAGGATGTCGCTGGCCTGGTCGGGGACCAGACGCGGCTCGGGGTCGCCCACGGTCGCGGCCAGGTCGATCACATTGGCGATCAGTTCGCCCTGGGTGGTCAGGCTGTCGATCCGGGTGTTGATCAGACCGCTGCGCAGCTCGTTGAGCACCAGCGCTCCGCCCAGCAGCACCGCCAGGGCCAGCAGGTTCAGGCCGATGATCAGCCGGCCCAGGCGCGAGCCCCTCGGCCAGGCGAGCTTGGGCCAGGCCAGCCTCGGCAGGGTCAAACCCCGCCTCGGCCTGGCCTCCGGGCCGGACTCCCCGGCCCCCTTGCGATCAGGATTCGCGATATCGGTAGCCGACGCCATAGAGGGTTTCGATGGAATCGAACTCGGGATCGACCTGCCGGAACTTCTTGCGCATGCGCTTGATGTGGCTGTCGATGGTGCGGTCGTCGACATAGACCTGATCGTCGTAGGCGGCGTCCATCAGGTTGTCGCGGCTCTTCACGAAGCCCGGGCGCTGGGCCAGCGACTGCAGCAGCAGGAACTCGGTGACCGTCAGGCGCACCGGCTTGCCGTCCCACAGGCTGTCGTGCCGCGCCGAATCGAGCGTCAGCTTGCCGCGCTTCATGATCTTGGAATTGGCCGAGCCGGGGGCGGCGCTGGCGGCGTCCTCCTCCTCGGGGCGAGCCCGGCGCAGCACGGCCTTGACCCGCTCCAGCAGCAGGCGCTGGCTGAACGGCTTGTGGATGTAGTCGTCGGCCCCGAGGTTGAAGCCGAGGATCTCGTCGATCTCGTCGTCCTTGGAGGTCAGCATGATCACGGGGATCTCGGTGCTCTGGCGCAGGCGGCGCAGCACTTCCATGCCGTCCATGCGCGGCATCTTGACGTCCAGGATCACCAGGTCGGGCGCCTGGCTCTCGACCGCGTCGAGCCCCGACGCGCCGTCGTAATAGGCCTTCACCACGTGACCGTGGCTTTCCAGCGCCAGCGAAACCGAGGCGACGATGTTCTCGTCGTCGTCGATGAGAGTAATATCGGCCATCGAGCCCTATGGGTCCTTTCGCGATTTTCCTGCCGATACTATCGATCGGCGTCGCACGCTACAACGCGCCCCCTGTAACGCATGGAGGCGGCCAAGCTTTCCCTGGCTTTTGCGGCTCCAGCGTGGCGCGATTGCGGCGCGCTTCCGAACGGCGCCCGCCCCGCGTTTTCGGCCGGCAACCTCACCTTAAGGTCTTGTATCCCATAAGGGAGCTTCGGGGAGCCCTTTGCCGATGAGCGACCAAGTCCATTACGAGCTGTTCGTGCGCCGCAAGCCCGGCGCGCAGTGGACGCTCGACATGGCCACCGAGATCCGCACCCACGCCCTGCAGACCGCCGAGGAGGCGCTGGAACAGGGGCGGGCGATCGCCGTGCGGGTCAGCAAGGAAACCCTCGACCCCGAGAGCCGCGAATACAAGTCCATCTCGATCTTCACCAAGGGCCAGGTCGACGGCGGCAAGCCCAAGAAGGTGCAAGAGGACCTGGATCCGCTCTGCGTCCAGCCCGCCGACCTCTACACCGCCCACGCGCGTGACCGCATCGGCCGGCTGCTGGAGGGTTGGCTGGCGCGCCACAACGCCACCCCGTTCGAGCTGTTGCACCGTCCCGACCTGGTCGAGCAGCTGGAAGCCTCCGGCACCGACCTGCAGCACGCCCTGCAAAAGATCGCCATCCCCGAGGCCGAGGCCCGGGGCATGTCGGTCCACGAGCTGATCCGCACCTTCCAGGGCCTGGTCGAGCGCACCGTCGCCAACCTGATGAAGCAGTTCAAGAAGGGCGCCCTGCCCGACCTGGACAAGGAAGGCTTCGCCCGCGCCGCCGAGCGGCTGTCCACCGATCCCGACCGCGCCTTCCTGCTGGGGGCCGGCGTCGCCGCCTCGATCGCGCCCGGCAAGAACTGGTCCGAGAAGATCGCCCGCCTGCTGGACCTGGCCGACGCCGCGCCCAGCGATCCCAAGGCCCGCGCCGCCGCCCTAGCCGCCATCGAGACCCCCCTGGCCGAGATCATCGGCTCCAAGGCGGGCATGGCCGACCTGCTGGGGGCCCAGGACAAGGGGGGCGACGCCGACCTGGGCACGACCCTGGCCGCCATGACCCGCCTGGCCGGCGGCGCCCAGGTCGAGGGCCTGATCCGCGTCGAGGCCGGGGTGCGCACCTGCATGCCCGAGCTCTCCGGCACGGCCAAGCGCCTGGGCGAGTGGCTGGCCGGTGACGATTTCCCGGCCGTGCGGATGTCGATCGCCCAGCGGGTGCTCAAGGAGCTGAACGGCGTGCGCCGCCTCAAGCCCGCCGACGCCGAGGCCGAGATCGAGTTCCTGCGCGCCCTGGCCATGAGCCTGACCGCCGCCGCCGGCCGCATCCTGCCGCCGGAAGACATCACCAGCGCCTTCACCACCCGGTCCAAGACCCTGCTGAACGGCGAGTTCATCGAGGCCCTGCTCGGCCGCGACCGCTCGTCGCGCGAAGAGATCCTGATGCTGATCCGCCTGGCCGAGAACGTCATGGGCGCGGTCAACAAACGCATGGCCGCCCGCTGGCTGTCGGCCAACGTCCTGGCCCTGCGCTTCGAGCGCGAGCTGCGCCAAGGCCCCGACTCGGCGGCGTCCAAGCTGGCCGCCCTGGCCGCTCTGCAGCGTTCCCTGGTCCGCTCAGGCCTGGTGGTCGAGGACTACGGCCCGCTGTGCGCCCGCCTGGGCGAGGTGGGCGGCATGATCGAGGCCGACGCCCGCCTGGTCGCCATGCTGGTCCGCGCCCCTGCGCCCCTGCCCCAGAAGCTGGCCGTGCTGATCAAGCTGGCCATGGGCGAGGCCGGCCCCACCGGCCCGGTCGCCGACAAGGCCAAGCTCGAAGCGATGAAACTGGCCCGGGCGCCCGAGGCCCGCGAAGAACTGGCCAACTCGCCCGAGACCATGGACCTGCTCAAGGGCATGGTTCAGCAGAAGGCGGCGGCTTAGGGGACAGGCCCGCACGGCCGTCATCCTCGGAACAAGTCCGTGCACCTACCGAAACCGACAAAGCGCCTTCCACTTCCCCCGGAAAGCCGCCCGCAGCCTTCCGCTGCCTGCCCTCCCGGTCATGCGCCCGGCCAAGACCGTCGCCAAATCCCGATCAGGCCGCTTAGCGCGGTGGCCGCTTCGGTGCTGTCGTCTGGATCCTTTAGCGCCTCGGCTACACGCACCGACACAAGGTCTCTGTGGCTATCCAGGTTCACAGGATGAAATCGCCGGCGGAAAGCGAGAACAGGCCGTCAAGCCGCACGACCATCTCGGCCGCGCCGCCAGTGCCGTTGTCGAATTGCACGTCGGTCACGCCCCCCGAGGCGACGTAGCGGATCGAGGCGACGCCGCCGCCGCTGAAACCGCCCGTGCCGTTGAAGGCGAACTGGCCCACCGACAGGGCCGAGACGTCGATGAGGTCCCCGCCCGCCACGCCGGCGCCGTCGAACCCCACGATCACGTCTCGCGCCAAGGCGCTCGACTCGCCCCAGGCGCGATAGACGAAGGTGTCGGCTCCGGCGCCGCCGGTCAGTCGATCCGCGCCGGCTCCGCCGTACAGCAGGTCGTCGCCGGCCCCACCGTTGAGCTGGTCGGCCCCGCCGTCGCCGTTGATGACGTCGCGGCCGCTCGAGCCGGTCAGGATATCGTTGCCGCCCAGTCCGGAAATCGAGGCGACGCCGACGACCGAGGCGAAGATGGAGAAATCCAGGGTGTTGGCGTTGGAACTGCCCCGCACCGCCTGACCGCCGCCGTCGAACACCTCGATCGTGCTGATGGTCGCGGTCTTTTCCAGGACCACCGCGCCGCCGGCCGGATCGACCCGCAGCGTGTCCGTTCCATCGCCGCCGATCAGTGTGTCGAACTGCCCCTCGGCGGCGCGGATCAGCAGGATGTCGTCCCCCCGACCGCCGTCCACCCGGTCCGTGCCGCTGCCGCCATCGAGCGTGTCGCCGCCGGCGTCGCCGAACAGTTGATCGCTGCCCCCCAGTCCCCGGATCGTGTCGTCGCCACGACCGCCGTTCAGGGTATTGGCCCCGCTCGTGCCGGTGAGGACGACGCCTGCGGTGGTTTGGCCGTTGATGGTTATGGTGACCACCGCGATGTCGCTGATGAGGCCGTCCGAGACGGTGTAGGCGAAGCTGTCGGTCGCCGTCTGGCCGCTGGCCAGGGTGTCGAACGCCCCGTTCGGGTCATAGGTGAAAGCCCCCGAGGCGTTCAGGGTCAGCCGGGCGCCGGAGGCGAGCGGCGTCGCGGTCCCCAGCCCGCTGGCGCCGCCATTCAGCGCGACCACGCTCAGCGCGTTCCTGTCCGGATCGACATCCAGGCCCGCGAGGTTGGTGATGACGTTGCCGGTCAGCACGACGGCCTCGCCGGTCGCGAAGACGTCGTCGCCCGCCACCGGCGCGTCGTTGCGGCCATCCATCCGCACGGTCGCGGTGTTGAGCGTGGTGTTGACGCCGTCCGACACCCCGTAGCTCGCCGTGAGGGTTTCAAAGGCTCCCTGCGCCAGGTCGTTGAACTGCGACGGCGACAGCGTCAGCACGCCGGAAGGCTGGAGGCTGAAGGTCACGACGCGCGAGGCGTTGGACGAGGTCACCGTCAGGTTCTGAACCGAGAGCGGCTGGCCCTCGGGATCGGTCGCGGCGGCCAGCAGGTCGATATTGAGGGGGGGCGTCGCGTCCTCGTTGCTGGTTCCCGCATTGATCGGGCTGACGGTCGGCGGCGCGTTCGAAGCGGGGGGCGTCACATTGACCGTCACCGTCCCCGCCGCGCTGCCGCCGAAGCCGTCGATCACGATGTACTCGAAGCTCGCCGCCCCGACGAAGCCCGCGCTCGGCGTGAAGGTGACGGTTCCCGTCGCGGCGTCGAACCCGGCCGTTCCGTTGATCGCATTCCTGACGGCGCTGACGGTAAGGGTGTCGCCATCGGCGTCGGTGTCTCCGGCCAGTAGCGTCGCCACCGCGAGTTGGAGCGGCGTGTCGCGCGCGGTGGTCGCGGCCTCGGCGTCGGCGACCGGCGCGTCGTTGAGATCCACCGAGAGCACGACCTGGCTCGCCTGCACGCCGGCCGTGGCGGGATCGGCGTCGACCTGCCGTCCCTTGCCGGCGACATTGAGGAAAATGCCCTCGCTGGTCAGGGTGAAGTCGCTCGCCGTCAGCGGCGTCGCCGCTCCCGCCTGATTGGTGAAGCCGCGCTGACTGATGATCGACACGCCGCGGACCATCGGCAACAGCCCGTCGGCGTCGCTGAGCCGTACGCCGTTGAAGGGCTTGTCCTGGGCGGTGGCGAACGCGACATAGGCCTGGCTGAACACCGCCGGGTCGAGGGGAAACTGGATCTGGAGGGTCAGCGCGCCGAGATCGACCGCCGCGAGCCCGTACTGTCCGTTGCCGATGGCGGCCGGATCGGCGTTCGGCAGGTTGGCGAACTCGACGGCGCCCTGCGTGGTGTTGACGGTGGCGGTCTGCCGCGCGCTGGCGGTCGGGAACAGCGTGTCGGGCGTCGAGCCGAAGATGTACTCCGCCGTGATGGAGCGGCCCGCGAAGGTCGCCGGTCCGGGCGGACCCTCGGCCAGGTCGGTGACGGCCACGGTAATCGCCTGCTGAACCGCCGGCGCGATCCCATCGGAGACGCTGACCGTCAGCGCGTAGTGGTTATCGCCCCCCGTATCCCGCGGCGCCTCGAAATCCGGCGCGGTCAGGAAGCGCAGTTCGCCGGTGCTGGCGTTGATCGTGAACAGCGCCCGATCGTCGCCGGCGGCGATGGCGTAGGTCAACCCATTCCCGTCCGGGTCGGTTGCGCTGAGCGCGCCGACAAGCGTGCTGTTCTCAGCCATCGAGAAGGCGGCCCCCGAGGTGAACACCGGTGGCCTATTGGCGCCGTTTGGCGGGTCGAACACCACGTCGACCCAGTAGTTTCCGGCGTTGTAGCTGTGGTTGGGGAACTGCACGCCGGCCCCGTAGACATAGACGCCGTTGCCGCCGACCTGGCTGCTCGCCGGGGCGCTCAGCACGCCGAACGGCTCGTTGTAGGTGGTCGAGAAATAGTTGTCGGCCGCCAGGTAGTTGTTGTCGGTCTTGTAGGAGGCGACGTAGAGGGCGCCGGCCTGGATCGTGACCGGCGTCGTCAGCGTCGCGACCTGCCAGCCTGACTGGCCCGGCGCGGAATTGAAGGTCACCGTCGCGAGTAGGGTTCCGTTGGCCGCCCAGAGATGCCCCTGGCGCTGGTCGGTGTCGTTGGAGTCGCCGGCCGCGCGGAAATAGCGAAGCGAGGTGATCGCGCCGCCCTGCGTCGCCTGGAACTTGACGCCGAGCTCGACCGCCTGCCCGTCATTGTAGAGCTGCCCCGTGGGCGTGACCGAGGACCCGAACAGACTGACGGTGTTCGGCGTCTGCGGCGCGGTGACCGTGACGACATCGGTGGCCAGTTGGTTGACGGGGCGGATGTTCAGGCTGTCGTCAATGGCCCGCGCCTTGATGGTGTAGACACCCTGCGTGGTGGGCGTCCAACTGTAGGTCCAGTTCGCCGTGCCTTGCGCCACTCTCCAGTTCAACCCGCCATCGACCGACACCTCGACGAGGGCGACGCGGCCGTCGTCGTTCGACGGGTCATTGTCGATGTCGGCGGCCGAGCCGCTGATCGTCACCTGCGAAAAGGCGCCGACGCTGTCGGGCAGGTCGGTCAGCGTGGTGGTCGCGGCGATCCGATCATTGGAGCCGAGCGCCCGCGCCAGCCCCTGCGATTGCAGGATCGCGTCCGAGACGCCGGGCTGGATGCCCATGTCGGCGAACATGTTGATGGTGAACTGCTGCAGCGTCGCCGATTGGATGTTGGCGCCGTAGGGGCTGGAATCGTGCTGGTTGCTGAGACCCCAGCTCCAGAACACCGTGCCGGCCCCGAACACCAGGGCGCCGCTTGGGGCCCGGTAGAGCGACAGGCTGTGGGTCGCCGTGCCGGGCGCCGTGCGATTGCCCTGGTCGGTCAGGATCTCGCTCCAGGGGATCGTCGTTTCCGAGAGCTTGATCAGGCCCGCGGGGCGGAACGCGTCCGTCGGCGATGTGTCCCATTCGTAGCCAAGGATGCCGGGGGCGATGTCGAGCGCGCCGTTCGGTCCGACGCCAGTGTTGCGCCATACCCGCAGGCCCGCATAGGCGGCGGGTATGTCCAGCGCTCCGCCGAACTCGCCTGAGCCGTCGGGGCCGAACAGCTGGCCGGTGAGCGTGTTCTCGGGCCTGGCGCCGACCGCGTTCGGGTTGCCGACAAAGCGAAGGTCGCGCCAGGTGCCGGTCCACTCAGTCGACGGATCGACGTTGGGGTAGTCCTGCGGCCCGGCCCCCAGCGAATAGTTGAACTTGGTCTCCTTGTAGCAGACCAGTGTTCGATACTCGACGCCATCGACGATGCTGCTTTCCCAGCGCGTCTTCCAGTAGACCTCGTTGCCGCTCCAGAAGAGCAGGTTCACGCCGGCGTCGCGTGCGGCCTCCACATTGGCGCGCTGGGGGCCGGACCAGTATTCGTCGTGGCCAACGGAGATGAAGGCCTTGTGGCTGGTGAGGTAGCTCGCGCCCAGCCGGTCGGTGTCGACGCCCGAGACGTAGGAGACGCTGTAGCCGTTCTTCTCAAGCCAATAGAGCGCCGCGTAGTCCGCGCCGAACAGATAGTCCTGGCCGCCAGCATAGGTGCCGCCGCCACCGCGGGTGATGAAGGGGCGGTTGTAACTGACCGCGAACGCGCGGTCCTGGTCGAGCGGACTTTGGTCTGGCGCGATGTTGGCCGGCTGGTCGAAGCCGCCGTAGAAGCTCCCGCCGACCTGCCCATTACGCCCGGCCCAACCGTTATAGGCTTGCCAGGTGGTGTCGGAGGTCTGCAGCAGAACGTCGCTCGCGCCGCCATCGTCGCGGACGATGAAGGGGACCTGGTTGGTGGCGCCGTTGTCCGCGCGCACCAGCTTGGCCAGATAGACCCCCGAGACGGCGTCGGCCGGCGTCGTCCAACTGGCGCTGACCGACCAGTTGCCGGCGTCGACGAGGCCTCGGGAGTCGGTGATCGGGTCGGGTTGCCGAACGCCGGTGAGGCCGTTCAAGGTGGTGACCAGGGTTGCGCCGTCGCCCCCGTAGTAGCCAAGCCGATAGATCTCGATGCGGTAGGGCGCCGTCGCGCCCTGGGCGACATTGAGGTTGATCTTGAACGAGACCGTGCTGCCGTTGTCGACGCTGAACTGGGTGGCGAAGCCTTCGATCTGGTTGCTGGCGGGCGCGTCCCAGACATCTCTGGGCGTCCCCGGCTTCTGGTTTTCAAGAACGATCGGGTTGTCCACCGCTCGCCTCCTGCGCGTGACGGGCCGGCTGGAGTCCAGGTGACATCGCGTCAGTGCGACGGCGGCTCGGCCCGAAACGCTGACCTCATTCCGGTGGTGGTCGTCGTATCATTTCATAGGTTTGGCGTGGGATGGCTAGGCCGTCGCGACGGTTCCGCCTTCAGATCGGGCCAGGCCTTTCAGACCGCGTCCTTCCCTCGGCCGATGAGCCCCTCAGTCGGGTTCCTTAGGAGGCGGTGAGGATGATCCCCCGATGCGGCCCGCGCGGGCGGCCAGTTCGCGGTTCTGGGAGAAGCTGCGTTTCCCAGACGGCACGCTGGCGCCGCCGCGCGCGGCGATTTCCCGGCGGCGTTCCGGGCTGATGGCGGCGAAGCCGCGCTTGGCCTTGGGTTTTTCACCATCGAGCGTCATGACCGCCTCCATCCGATGATGGAGTTGGCGCGCGCGCCCGGAAGTGATCCCCCTCTTATGTTGGTTCGAAGGCCATTCAGGGGAACTGGGGCTGGCCTCCCGCGAGCTGGCGGCCGCCGTGAGCACGATCAACGCGGCTAAAACGGTCGCCCCCTTCGCGCGCGCGCATGGGGCCGCTGGCGCAGCAGAAGGCGGTTGCAATAGGCGTCCACCATCGCCTCGCTCTCGACGGGCTCGTAGCGGAACGCGAATACGGGCAGCAGCGAATACTGCACCTGGAGCATCAGGCGCGGGCCTGTGGTCGGACGGCCGCCACAGTGCACCCCCAAGGTATCAGCCATGAAGGTGGTGCCCATCGGCCCTGTCACGATCGCTATCTTGTGGCCCCCGAAGCGCGTTTCAATTTCGAGCTGCGTGTAGGCCCTCGTGGTCAATCCGAAGGCGGTGTCGTGGGATCTTCGGACGAAACTGTGCGGGCCCGAGCCAGCGTCGACGTCCGACAGATAGATGAACAGCTTCAGGAAGCGCCAGTCGTCGACATCGCGATGAAAGCTCTGAAACCGCCTGGCCTCGCGGCTGAACGGGAATGTCCAGCGCACGCCGATGCTTGAAATCGTTGGTTTGCAGCCCAGATAGTCCGCCGCGATCCGCAGAACCCGCGGCGCGTTCACGAGCGTCAGCAGACCTGGACACGCAAGGACGGTCTCCAGGCTGTAATCCGCCGCGGCGGCGCCCGCCGGCAGTTGTTCGACAGGGAGGCGCCCGCCGTTCGGCGCGGCGACCATGGCGCCGCGGAAATAGTCGGCGATCCGCTTGATCTCGGCCCGGGGAACGAGGGGCGGCAGCATGGCCAGCCCCTCCTTCTTGAGATCGGCCAGCACGGTTCTGCACGTCCCGTCGCGTGGCCAGGTCACTGGTCCGCCCTGTCGCACGCGCACGGCCGCGGCGATGAGAAACGACAGGGCGCGGCGGATCACGGGCGCGGTCGCCATCCGCTGTCCGTAATAGAACAGCGCGCGTCGCGCCTGGAACCCGGGCCCAGGCTTGAGCCGAGCATAGGGGATCATGGTGCCCTCGTGGTGTGGTGCGGCATCTCGCCCAGCGGCCGAATAGCGCCTTCTCACCGGCCGCCGATCCATCATTCGACATAGTCATGATCGTCCCAGTGTTCCTATTCATGGGGTGCAACCGCTCGATCGTTCAGCGGCGAGCGGAGACCGGGGCGACGCCACGTGGCCCGGGTCGCAGGCGTAAAAGGGGCCAAACATTGGAACGTCGACTGTCGAGCATCTCCGCGGCCGCTGACGGATCGTCCGGACGACGGACCCTCAAGATCAGCGTTGCGCGTCATTGGCGGAAGCTCGGCGTTATGAGCGTGCTCTGCGCGGTGATCCCGCTAGCCGCCAACGCCCAGCCCGCCACGGACCTTGGCCGACACGCGCCCGTGTCGGAGGGGGCCGTGTCGGAGGCGGCCGTGTCGGAGGCGGCCGACTACCTCATCGGGCCGGGCGACATCCTCCAGATTTTCGTCTGGAAGAACCCTGACCTTTCGGTGGAAGCGCCGGTCCGCCCCGACGGTCGGATCACCACCCCGCTGGTGCAGGACATCCAGGCGCAGGGCCGCCGGCCGACGGAACTGGCCGAAAACCTCCAAACCTCGCTTTCCAACTATATCCAGGAGCCGGTGGTCACCGTCGTGGTGAAAGCCTTCGCCGCGCCGGGCAACTCGGCCGCGGTCCGTGTCATCGGGGCGGCCGTGACGCCCAAGACGGTCCCGTATCGGGCCGGGCTCACCGCGCTGGACGTGCTGATCGATGTCGGCGGCCTCACCATGTTCGCCAATGGCAACGGGGCCAAGCTGCTGAGGCGCGAGAACGGCGCCTACCAGTCCTACCCGCTGCGGCTCAAGGACCTGGTCCGATCGGGCGACCTGCAAGCCAACGTGAACCTGATGCCGGGCGACATCATCCGCATCCCTGAACGGATGTTCTGACCGAACCCATCGGCCTTCAATGCCGACCCCGCCCGAGGGCGAGGCCGGCTTCGAGAGAGTAGTGCTTCCATGCTCGATCCCCTCTTCACGCTCATCAGGAACGAAAGCCGCCGGATCTGGTGCTACCGCTGGCTGGCGGCCGCGACCACCGTGGCCCTGTGGGGCGGCGCGGCGGCCTACGTTCTCCATCTCCCGAACGAATACGACGCCTGGGGGCAGATCTACGTGAACGGCCAGACGCCGCTCGCCGCCACCGCTGAGGGCATGTCCATCGTGGGGGAAGGCTATGGCAGCCCCTACGTCGTCCAGAAGACGCTGCTCAACGACGTCAACCTCGAGAAGGTCGTGCGGCGGATGGATCCGGCGGCGGCGTCGATGAACCGGGCCGCCCTTGAGGTGGAGATGGCCCGGCTCAGGAAGAAGATCACCCTGGCGCGAGACCCGGGAGAGGATTTCGTCGAGCTTCATGTCAAGGACAAGGACCCGGTTCGGGCGCGCGACGTGGTGCGGCTGTTGTTGAACCAGTTCGTCGCCCGCAACGTGGATCGCGCTCAAGCCGATCTCGGACGGGCGGGCCAGTTCCTCGACGAGCAGGTGGATTCCTACGCCGCGATGGTCGCGGCCTCGCAAATCAAGATCGCCGAATTTCGGCGAAGCCACCCCACGGTGTCGGCCACGACGATCGACACTGGCTTCCAGGACTCGAGGCCGGCCCCCGCGCCCGTCGCCCAGGCGGCTCCGGCGCCAAGGTCCTTCGCCGCCGCCAGGCGCGTGACGGAGCTGGAGTCGCAACTCACGGGCCTCCGCGCCACCTACACCGAACAGTATCCGGACGTTATCGCGACCCGCCGGCAGCTCGCCGAAGCGCTCCGCGCGCGCGATCTGGAGGAGAGGGAGGCCCTGACCACCGCGCCCCGATCGCCGGCCCTGGTCGCGGGATATGCGCCGCGGCGGATCATGCCCGTCCCCATCCCGCCCGAGGTCGCTTCGGAATGGACCAATTTGCAGAAGAACGACGAGGTGCTTCGCAACGCCTACCAGCAACTGCTCAACAAGCGTGTCGCCACCCGGATGTCGCAGGCCGTCTACGGCGCCGACGGCGTCGGCAAGTACCAGGTCACCCGGGAGCCTACGGTTCCGACGGCCCCGATCGGACCGCACCGCGTCCTTTACGTGGCTCTGGCCGGCGTGCTCGCGATCGGCGGCGGGCTGGCGGCGGGATGGCTGCGCGCGGCGACAAGGAGCATATTCGTATCGACGCAGGAGCTGGAACAGGCCGTGCAGCTTCCCGTGATCGGCACGCTGTCCTGGGAGCCCGCATGGAACGCCCGGCCGACTCGACTGGCCCGCGCGCCTAGACGCATCGGCGGCCCGGCGTCGAACCCGCCCATCATCCTGAAATCCTATCGTACAACCTGGGACTACCGGCCGTGAGCAACATGCCTCAACTCCTCCCGAGCCTCGTCGCGACCGACTCCAGGGCCCTGACGACCAACAACCGCGACACGCCCCTGGTCCAGAACCTGTGGACACGCGCCGGAGAGCTGAAGCGGGTCGGCGTGGTCGCCCCGCCCCGCTTCGACGAATCCCGCACGCGCGAGGAGTTCCGGGTCCTGAAGCGACACATGCTGGCGCGGATGGAAGCGGATGTCGGGCCCTACGATCCCCGGACCATCCTGATCACCAGCGCTTCGCCTGGCGAAGGCAAGACCACGATGACCCTCGGGCTCGCCTTGAGCTTCATGTTTGAGCACGACCGTCGCGTCGTCCTCATCGACACCGACATGGGCGGTTCCGAGCTCTCCAGGCGCATGAAGCTCGGCGACCAGCTGGGACTTCTCGACTATCTGGACGACGAGGATCTGGAAGTCAGCGACATCCTGTACCCCACCAGCGTCCGAGGCGTTTACGCCGTCCCGTTCGGTCGGCCCCGCATAACGGCGCCAGAGCTGATGGCCGGCCAACGCATGGGGCGCCTGATCGAGACGCTGCATCACGGAAGCGAGGAGCGGATCGTGATCATGGACTCCGGCTCGGTGCTCTCCTGCAGCGCGACCGTCTCGCTGGCCAAGCACGCCGGCCAGATCCTCTTCATCGCGGCCATGGGCGAGTCGAAGCGGGCGGAAGTCGACGAAGGACTGGGCATCCTGCACCGCCACGCCGGTCCGCTTGACGCGGCGCGTGTCGCGCTGGTCTTCAACAAGACCGACCGGTCGCAGTCGCACGTTCGCTATTCCAGGCGGCATTGAGCCGGTCGGCTCGGGGGAAACGGCGGAACATGTCTTGCGAACACCCCTCGCGGCGGAAACCTCATCCCGGCGTTACCTGGGCCGCGCTCTTCTGCACAACCTGCATGACCCTGACCGGAGGCGTCGCGCCAGCCGCGGAACCCGTCGATCAACGCCCGTTCTCGATCACCCCGACCTTGGGCGTTCAGGGCGTCTACACCGACAATGCGCGCGTCACCGCCTCCGACAGGACGTCGGACTTCATCCTGCGCGGCCTGCTCGGCGTGGAAGCCAATCTCGCCACCAGCCGCGTGACGGCCCGGGCTGTCGGCGAGGCGTCCTACGACGTCTATTCGCGCCTGTCGGACTTCAACGGGGGGTCTGTGTCCGGCAACGGCGCGGCGAACCTGCAGCTGATCCGGGACACCCTCGCCATCGAGGCCGAAGGCGCGGTCACCAATGGCTCCATCTCGACATTCGGCGCCCCCGCCACCCAGCGTCACGGGGTCGGCGGACGCGTCCGGCTGTCCACCTACGCCGTAGGCCCACGCCTGACGATGACGCGGGGCGATCATGTCGACGTCGCGGCGGCGGCGCGCTTCTCGCAGGTCTTCTACGCGACGAACGACCGCGATTCCGCCCGGGCGCTGCCGGAAGACGACAGCATCGTCCAGCTGGTCGGCAGCGTCGGCAGCGGCGCGCGGCTGCGGCGATACGAATGGCTGACCACCGGCGAGTTCGTCAAGGACGACCGTGGCTACAAGGCCGCGAACGCGGTCCAGTCGGTGTTCGTGGGACTCCGGCCGAAAGTCCGCCTGATCTCGCGCGTCGGCTATGAACGCGTCACGCCGCCGGGCATTGCGCGCATCACCGCGCCGATCGCCAGCGCCGGGTTGGAGTTCACGCCGAACGCGCGCTCGAAGATCAGCGTCGAAGGCGGCAGCCGATACCACCGCACCGCCTGGGCGGCCGACGCCAATTTCCAGGTCTCGCGAACCTTGCAGCTGATCGGCGCCTATTCGAAGACGATCCAGCCGGGCCAGCTCGCCGTGGCCAGATCGTTCCGCGAGTTCGTCCAGCGCAGCGCACAATTGCAACTGCCGAACGCGCCGACGGGCTTCACGTTCGACGGCAACCTCTACGGCGAGACATCGGTGTACAGGTCCGGCGAGCTGCGCGCGCTCTATACGGGCGCCACCGATTCCCTGACGGCCTCGGGAAGCTGGACGAACAGGACCTTCCTGCGGTCTGGCGGCCGTGACCGAACCTTCATCGGTCAAGTGGACTACACCCGGCGTCTTCGACCGGACCTCACGCTCTCCCTCGGAACGCACTACGCCCACACCTATGAGAGCCTGCTCTATGGGGCGAGCAAGACGCACGGCTTCTCCGGTCGCCTGACCTACAAGATCAATCCGAGAACCGAGTTCGACACCAGGTTCGACCGGACCAAAAGCCGGCAGCTCTTCCCGGGCGGCGAACGGATCACCGAGAACGCCGTCTCCATCGGCCTCAGGAGGACCTTTTGAACCGCCGGGATCGCGGGTCGGTCGCGCCGACGGCCCAGGTCATCAATGGCCTCTCCGTCGACGTGGAAGACTACTTCCAGGTTCAGGCCCTTGCCTCCATCTACCCTCGCGCGGACTGGGAGGGGTGCGAATCCCGGGTGGAGCGCAACACGCAGCTTATCCTCGACGTGTTCGCCGAGGCGAGCGTCAGGGCCACCTTCTTCACCTTGGGCTGGATCGCCGTCCGTCACCCTGGCCTCGTCCGCCGCATCGCCGACGCCGGCCACGAGGTCGCCAGCCACGGCTTCAGTCACATCCGGGTGGACAGCCAGACGCCCGAGGACTTCCGCGACGACGTTCGCAAGTCGCGCCGGGTTCTGGAAGACATCGCCGGCGTGCCGGTGCGGGGCTATCGCGCCGCGACCTTCAGCGTCGGGCCGCACACGCCCTGGGCTTGGCGGACGCTGGAGGAAGAGGGCTACGCGTACAGCTCGAGCGTCTACCCGGTCGCCCGGGACTTCTATGGCGTTCCGGACGCGCCGCGCACCGCCTACCGACCCGACGGCGCCACCACGCTCGTCGAGATCCCGATCTCCACCGTCCGCTTCGGCGCGCGCAACTGGCCTTGCGGGGGGGGCGGCTATTTCCGGCTGCTGCCCTACTGGCTTTCCCGCGCCGCCATCGACCGCGTGAACCGCGTCGATGACATGCCCGCCGTCTTCTACATCCATCCCTGGGAACTGGACCCCGGACAGCCGCGCGCCGGGGGCGCGCCGCTCAAGTCCCGCCTTCGCCACTACGTGAACCTGTCCAAGACGCACGATCGCCTGAGGCGGCTGGCCCGCGACTTTCGCTGGGACCGGATAGATCGCGCCTTCGACCTGGCCGGAGGCCCTCGATGACGCCGACTTCCGAGCAAGAGTGGGATGAGTTCGTCCTCAACCACCCCGACGCCACCTTCTTCCACCGATCGGCATGGCGCGAGGTGGCGAGCCAGGTCTTCGGTCACCGGGCCCACTATCTGACCGAGCGGCGTGACGATGGAAGCCTCGCGGCGATCCTGCCGATGGTGGAGATCCGCAGCCGCCTTTTCGGCCACGCCCTGATCTCGAACGCCTTCTGTGTCGGCGGCGGCCCGCTCGCGTCGGACGCGGATTCCTTCGCCGCCATCCTGGACCAGGCCGAAACACTGGGGCGCAAGCTGGGGGTCGACTACGTCGAGCTGCGCGACCTGCCCGTGGCCTCGGGGAACTGGCGCGCGCGCGGGGACCTCTATGCCGGCTTCGCGGCGCCGATCGCCGCGGCCGAGGAGGACAATTTCGAGCAGCTGCCCAGAAGGCAGCGGGCTCTCCTCCGCAGGGTCTTTGCACGCGGCATGACCACCCGCGTCGAGACCTCTCCCCAGGTGTTCTACGAACTCTATTCCCGCACCATGAGGAACCACGGCACGCCCGCCTTGCCGGCACGGTTCTTCGAGCGGCTGTACGCGGTGTTCGGATCGGATTGCGACATCCTGACGGTGAGTTCCGGGGGTCGACCGGTCAGTTCGGTCCTGAGCTACTACTTCCGTGGCCAGGTCCTGCCCTACTATACCGGCAGCCTGCCGGAGGCGCGCGCCCTCCAGGCCAACGACCTGATGCTCTGGGCCCTCATGCGGCACGCCGCGGAACGCGGCTGCACCACCTTCGACTTCGGGCGCAGCAAGGTCGGAACGGGTCCCTACGAGTTCAAGCGCCATTGGGGCTTCGAGCCGCGGCCGATCACGCATCAATATCGATTGCTGAAGTCCAAGGTCCTGCCGAACGTCAACCCCACCAACCCGCGCTACGCCGCGCTGATCGGAGTCTGGCGGCGGCTGCCCCTGCCGGTCGCCAACGCGATCTCCCCAATCCTAAGCCGCAGCCTGGCCTAAGCCGCAGCCTGGCCTAAGCCGCAGCCTGGTCTGAAAGCGGCTTGACCACGTCGGCGATGAGCCGATCCATCGCCTCGAGCTGGACGTCCCAACGATGGTGGCGCTGCACGAACCGCCGGCCGCGGGAACCCAGGTCCGCCGGAGCGAGGCCCAGCAACACGTCCGCGACCGCCGTCGCGAAGCCTTGAGCGTCCGCCCCCACCAGAACATCGCGCCCCGGCCGCGCGGCGATGCCGTCGAGCGCGTCGGGCGTGGCCACGACGGGGCGCCCGGCGGCCAAGCCTTCGAGCACCTTGTTCTGGATCCCGCGAGCGATGCGCAGCGGCGCGACCACGACCGCCGCTCCCGCGAGGTAGGGCCGGACGTCAGGCACCGTGCCGGTCACCTCGACCCCTGGCGTCGCGCGCAGGGCCAACACCCGTGCGGCGGGCGCCGCGCCGACGATGCGAAACACCGCGTCGGGTCTGCGCTCACGGACCTTGGGCAGGATCTCGCGCACGAACCATTCGACGCCGTCGATGTTCGGCTCGTAGTCCATGCGGCCGCAGAAGACGATCGCCGGTTGGATGTTCGGGTTCGGGATCACCCCAAAGCAATCGGCGGCCACCCCGTTGGTGATGACGAGCAGCTTGTCGGCGCCGTCGGGCTGAAGGTTCGCCAGCAGCCGCCGTTCGGTCTCGGAGACCAGGATCCCGGCGACCGCCGCGTCGAGGGCGCGCCGCTCGAAGCGGATCAGCCGCCGCGTCTCGGCGGCGTAGATCCAGCGCGCGGGGACCGAGGCGCGTTCGGCGTAGGCGCGCCACTTCTCGGCGTCCGCGTCGACGAAATCCACCACCAGGCGCGCGCCGGGGCGCATCCGGCCGACGACGTACTGGGCCATGGCGGAGGAGAAGACGAAGACCACGTCCGGGCGGACCTCCCGCAGCACGTCCTCGATCCAGCGTTCAAGCATCGGATGCCGGAAACGCGCCACGCTCAGAGGCGCCCCGGCAACCGCCGCCCAGGCCATGTTGCGGGCGCGACGGAAGCGGTCGAGGGGGGCGAAGCAGGCGTCGCGGTAGCGAGCCTTGGCCATCGGCAGGCTCCGCAGGTCGGCCAGGTCGTCCGCCCCCGCGCCGAGCCAGATCTCATGCCGCGCGGCGAGATGCTCCAGGATATGGAACGCCCGGATCTTGTCGCCCTTGTCGGGCGGGAACGGCACGCGGTGTGCGAGGAACAGAATTTTCGCCATCGGGGGTCGTCCTCGCCTTTTGACAGGCCCCGCACGACGCGGCGGAGCCAAACTCCAGTCCTCGGTAGCGGCGGACTTGGAGGCAGCATGTGCGGGATCGCGGGCCTGTTCGATATCAAAGGATCACGGCCATACGATCCGGCGCTGCTCCGGCGCATGATCGCCGCGATCGCCCACCGCGGTCCGGATGGCGCGGGCGTCCATCTTGAGCCTGGCGTGGCGCTCGGCCATCGCCGGCTGGCCATTATCGACATCGTGGGCGGCGCTCAGCCGATGGAGACCCGCGACGGGGCCCTCACCGTCGTTTTCAATGGCGAGATCTACAACTTCCATGAGCTGCGTGCGGAGCTCGAGGACAAGGGCGCGCGCTTCGAGACCCGTAGCGACACGGAAGTGCTGCTGCATGGATGGCGCGCATGGCGGGAGGTTCTGTTCTCGAAGCTGCAGGGACAGTTCGCGTTCGCGCTTTGGGACCAGAACGAGCAGACGCTCGTCCTCGGGCGCGACCACTTCGGGAAGAAGCCGCTGCACTACCAGGTGAGTCCCGACGCGACCCTGGCCTTCGCCTCCGAGATCAAGGCCCTGCTGACCCTGCCGCAAGCCGATCGCGCCTTGGACGCGCAGGCGGTCGAGGACTTCTTCACCTACGGCTATGTGCCTGACCCGAAGACCATCTACCGTTCCATCCGGAAGCTGCCGGCCGGGCACTACCTGTTGGCCCGGCGGGGGCGCCCTCCGGAGATTCGTCGATACTGGTCCCTGCTGGAGACCGCGCCGGCGTCGGGAACCGTGACCCCCGAGCTCCTGGTGGAAACACTGGCCGCGGCGGTCAAGCGTCGCCTCGTCTCCGACGTGCCCCTGGGGGCGCTGTTGTCGGGCGGGGTCGATTCAAGCGCCGTCGTCGCCCTGATGGCGTTGCAGGCCGGGCGCCCGATCGACACCTTCTCGATCGCGTTCGGCGACCGGGATTTCGACGAGACCTCCTACGCCCGCGCCGTGGCGGAACGCTATGCGACGCATCACGACGTCCGCCGGGTCAGCGCCGACGATTTCGAGATGATGAGGCGACTGCCGGAAATCCATGACGAGCCGTTCGGCGACGTCTCGGCGATCCCCACCTTCGCCGTGTGCGCCCAGGCCCGGCGATCGGTGACGGTGGCCATGTCGGGCGACGGCGGCGACGAGGCGCTCGCCGGCTATCGACGCCACGCCTTCCACTGCGTCGGGGAGCGTGTGCGCGCCCACGTCGCGCCGTCCGTGCGCGCTCGCCTGCTCGGCCCGCTGGCGGACATCTATCCGTGCGGCGCCTGGCTCCCACGGCCCCTCCGCGCCAAGACCACCCTGCGTGAACTGTCGCTGGATTCCGCGAGCGCCTACGCCCGCATGTCCTCCGCGCTGCCCGAGGAGGCGCGGGCGGCCCTGCTGACGACCGATTTCCGGAAAGCGCTGGGAGGCTACGACGCCGGCGACGTCGTTCGCACGGCGTTCAATGCGGACGCGCCGCTGGATCCGCTGCAACGCGCCCAGTACGCCGACATCATGACCTATCTGCCTGGCGACATCCTGACCAAGGTGGACCGGGCAAGCATGGCCAATTCCCTGGAGGTCCGATCGCCGATGCTCGACCCGCAGTTCGTCGCCATGGCCTTCTGGCTGCCGCCGGCCCTGAAGCTGTCGCGCGCGAGCGGCGGCAAGGCCATCCTCAAGCGCGCCATGGAGCCCTACCTGTCGCGCGATCTGCTCTACCGGCCCAAGCAAGGCTTCTCGGCGCCCATCGCGCGCTGGTTCCGAGGCCCCCTGCGCCAGGCGATCCTTAGCCTGGCGGACAGTCCGCACCTACGCGACTGCGGCATGATCGACACCGGGCGTGTGAGAAAGATGGCCATCGAGCATGTCGAGGGGTTCCAGGATCACTCCAAGGCGCTCTGGCTGACCTGGGTGTTCGACGCCTTCCTGGCGCACAACGCCGCATCCGGCGCTCAGGCCGCCAACGACCAGCGCGAAGAGGACCCGTCGCCGAGCGACCGGGAGATCGCCACGCGGCCCGCGGCGTCATCGACTCTGGTCTGAGCGTTGACCGTCCAGCAGTCCGCCGTCACGGCGCCGCCGGGTCACACACGCCAATCTCCGGTTCGCCGAGGAGACGGCGAGCGAGGTCCAGGACGCCCGGGGCGTGTCTGCCTTCGAACCCCGCCGCGGCCGCCCCATCGAGCAAGGCCTTGTTGGCTTCGCCGATCCGGGTCCAGCTGAAGGCCTCCGCGTAGCGCCGGGTCTCCGTCCGGCTCGGCATGTTTCGACGCAGGAGGTCCAGCGCTTCCACCAGACCCTCCGGCGTGCGTCGGTTCATGAGCACGCCCGCTGCGCCCGACCGAATGACCTCCTCGGCGCCGTTGACGTTTGTCGCGACCACCGGCGTGCCGCAGGCCATCGCCTCGAGCAGCACGTTCGCCCAGCCCTCCCGCGAGGACGCCAGCACCAGGACGTCGGCCGCGGCATAGACGCTCGGCAGGTCGGCGTGCGCGACCTCGCCGAGGAAGCGGACGCGGCCGGCGACGCCCAGGCGCCTGGCATGAGCTTCTAGCGTCGCGCGCAGGGGGCCGCCCCCCGCGATCAGGAGATTGCAGTCGGGGCGTTTCGCGAGCCCCTCAAGGACCAGGTCGACTCCTTTTCGCGGGATAAGGCCGCCCACGCAGAGCAGCGTGAATCCGTCCAGCCCGAGGGCCGCGCGCGCGGCGGCCCGGTCTTGTGGGCGAAAAAGCCGAAGATCAACGCCATTGCGCAGGACCAGGGTCCGATCCTCGGGCGCGCCCAGGGCGATCAGCCGACGCTTCAGGTCGCCGCAGACCGTGACCATGGCGCTCGCCTGATGGGCCGCCCAGAGGATCCGCCGGCGGGCGCCCGTTTCGTCGGGGATCAGGGTGAGGTCCGTTCCTCGGCCGGTGATGATCACCGGCAGCCGAAGGGCCTGTCCCAGACGCGCGGCGGCGACGCCGTCCGGGTAGAAGTAGTGGGCGTCGATGACGTCGAACTGCTGGCCGGCCGCCTGCAGCTGGCGCGCGAGCGCGAGCCCGCGGCGAAAGAGCGCTTCGGGCGCATAGCCGGAGCCGACCTTCGGAATGACCAGGTAGCGCGGGTGCCAGACCTCGACGCCGTGCCGCACCTCGTGCCGCGGGACCCGGGCGAAGGTCGAGTAGCGGCCGAAAACTTCGTGGGACAGCGGGAAATACGGCGCCGGTGCAATGACGGTAGCCTCGATGCCGCCCCGCGCGATCGTGGCTCGGAGCCGGTTCTCGACGAACACCCCATGGTTCGGCTGAGCCGCGTTTGGATAGAGGGTCGAGAATACCAGGACACGGGTCACGCGGGAGCCTCTTGGAGCGGCGCACTCGTCCGGGATGTGGGGAGAATTTCCGGGCGCCCGCATTTCACAATGATGCATCGCCTGATCGACGCCCCGACCGCGCGCCCCGGCTGAGCGGCCGCTTTCATCGTCGACGACCCGAAAGGTGATCATTCGACAGGGCGGCGGTCCAGTTCGCCGAAGTTAATTGGCGTTAACCGTGGCGGGCCCGACGAGGCGCCGCCGTGAAGACATTCCAGAATTGTGGGATTTGGCCGTGAACATTTTTGGACATCACGCTCCTCGCCAATTCTGCGTCCTCGCTTGCCTGGACGTGGCAATGCTCCTGTCAGTCCTGCAGCTTCTGGACATCTCCCAACGATGCGTGGGGTGTTTCGCCGGACCCCTGGTGCAATTCGATCCGCCGGAGGCCTTTCTGCTGACCGCCGGATTGCTGCTCATCACGACAGCGGTCGGGCTTTACAACAACGATGCGGCCCAGAATCTCAGGATCATCCTGAAACGGTTCCTGGTGGCGTGGCTGATCATATTGGTGCCGTCCGTCGCGGTCATCGCCCTGACCAAGATCGCCGCTGGACTTCCCTTCAGCGAACTCGTTGGCGTCCTGTCGCTCGCCATCACCCTGTTCATGCTCATCATGCTGATGCTGCACGTGTTGCTGGGATGGTGGCTGGGGCTGTCGTTCATGAAACGACGGGTCCTGGTGCTCGGTGACGGTCCGGGCGCCGAGGCGGTGACAAGGTTCCTCATTGGGCCCGGTCGCGGCCACTTCCACCATTTGCAGACCATCCGCCACTGGCGGGCGCCGGAATGCGCCCCTCCCCGGATCGGCAACCTTCTGGTCGCCGTCCCGGCCCCTGAACGGGCGCCGCTTTCGATGCTCGCGGAGAGGCTGCGCACGGACGAGATCATCGTGGCGGTGGACGACCACGGAGGACTGCCGGTCGCCGAACTCATGGAGTGCAAGCTGCACGGCATGGAAGTGGTCGACGCGCTGATTTTCTGGGAGCGCGAGGCCGGCGTGATCGATTCCTCCAAGGTCGAACCGGGCTGGCTCACCTTCTCCAGCGGCTTCGTCTTCAATCACCGTCACCGCGTGCTCAAGCGCGCGCTCGATCTCGTCGTCAGCCTGGCCTTTCTGGTCGTCGCCCTGCCGGTGTGCCTGCTGACGGCCCTGGCCATCCGGCTGGAGAGCCGCGGGCCGATCTTCTATCGGCAGGAGCGCGTCGGCCTGGACGGACGGATCTTCAAGGTCTGGAAGTTCCGCAGCATGAGGACCGACGCCGAGCAGGACGGCGTGGCCCGCTGGGCGGCCTCCGCCGATGATCGGGTGACCCGTGTCGGCCGTTTCATCCGCAAGGTGCGGATCGACGAAATTCCCCAGGTCATCAACGTCCTGGTGGGAGAGATGAGCTTCATCGGCCCGCGGCCGGAACGCCCGGTCTTCGTCGAACAGCTTCGCGAGGTGCTCCCCAACTACGACCTTAGACATCGCATGAGGCCGGGCATCACCGGCTGGGCGCAGGTGAACTATCGCTATGGCGCGTCCATCGAGGACGCAAGACAGAAGCTCTCCTACGATCTCTACTATCTCAAGAAGAACGACGTCCTGCTCGACTTCGTGATCCTGGTGCAGACGATCCGCGTGGTCCTTTTCCCGGTCGGCGCCCGGTGACCCCCGCCCTGCAGTCAACAGACTTCGTTGCCTCGCCGGGGATCGAACCGACGCCGTGGTTCGACGGGCACGATGATCGCCCGCACCTGGTTCACGTCTTCCCCAGCTTCAATATCGGGGGCACCCAGGTGCGCTTCGCGGCGCTGGCCGCGGCCCTGCACGCGCGCTTTCGTCATACGGTGGTGTCGCTCGACGGCGACTACGGCGCCGCCGCGCTCGTCTCGCCTTGCGCGCCGGTGCTCTATGCCGATCCGGCGCCGCCGACCTCGGCGTCCTTGTCCGGGCGGCTGAGCCTCTATCGCGCCAAGCTCGCCGCGCTCAAGCCGGACGTGTTGGTGACCTACAACTGGGGAGCCATGGAGGTCGCCTTCGTCAACGCGTTCGGCGGTGTTCCGCACGTTCATATGGAAGACGGCTTTGGTCCGGAAGAGGCCGTCCGGCAGTTGTCGCGGCGGATTTGGGCGCGTCGGGTCGCGCTCGCCCGCAGCCACGTGGTCGTGCCCTCGCGGACGCTGCAGACCATCGCAACCGACACCTGGCGTCTGGCCCGGCGCAACGTCCAGCACATCCCCAATGGCATCGCCCCGCAGACCGACTACGTCACGCGCCTGGGCAGCCTGCGGCCGAAACTGCCGCGCGGGCTTCCGATGATCGCCTGGGTCGGCGCGCTCAGGCCCGAGAAGAATCCGCTTCGCCTGCTTCGCGCCTTCGCGCCGCTCAAGACGCGCGCCGCGCTTCTCCTGATCGGCGACGGGCCCGAACGGGACGCCATCGTGCGGGAAGGCGTGCGGCTCAAGCTTGGAGGGCGCCTGTTTCTTCTGGGGCGCCGGACCGACACACGGGACATCATCATGCAGTGTCAGATCCTGGCCCTGTCGAGCGACACCGAACAGATGCCGTTCGCTATCCTGGAGGCGATGGCCGCGGGGCTGCCGGTCGCCTCGACCGACGTCGGAGACGTTCGCGACATGGTGGCGGTGGAAAACCGGCCTTTCGTGGCGCCGCCGTCCGAGGCCGCCCTCAGCGACGCGTTGCAGGCCCTGATCGCCGACCCGGCGTTGCGGGAGCGCATCGGCCAGGCCAACCGCACCCGCCAGCGCGACCTCTACACCCTGTCCACCATGGTCGAAGCCTATGGCGCGCTGTTCGACAGGCTCAGCGTCCGGTCTCGCGCAAGGCGGTCCAGATGAGGCCGGAGCCACGCGTTTCCATCATCGTGCCGGCCTATGGCGTCGCCCACCTGCTCGGGGACGCCCTGGCCTCGCTCCAGGGGCAACACCGGCAAGATTGGGAAGCGATCGTGGTCGACGACGGAGCGCCCGACGACGTGGCCGCGGCGTTCGCGCGCTTCGCGGACGATCCGCGCTTTCGGCTGTTGCGGACCGACAACCGGGGGGTTTCCACCGCCCGAAACCGCGCCATCGCCGCGTCGACGGCGCCCTTCGTCGCGTTCCTGGACGGCGACGACCTCTACGACCCGACCTATCTGGAGCGCATGCTCGCGGCGATAGAAGCCGACGCCGGCCTGGCGTTCGTGAGTTGCGACGCGATCTGCTTCGGCGCGGGCGAGCGCGCGCCGCGGCGCTATTCCGCGACCTACGCCATGGCCGGGCCCGTTTCGCTGGAACGGGTCCTGAATCGCGAGATGAACATCTTCGTGGCCGCGATCCTCCGCCGGGGAGCCCTGGACGCGATCGGCGGCTTCGACGCAGGGTTGGTCGCCTCCGAGGACCTGGACCTGTGGATACGCCTGCTGGCGGCGGGATGGGGCGGAGCCGTTCTGGCCGAGCCGCTCGTCCGCTACCGCCGCCGTCGCGGTTCGCTGTCGTCGAGCGCCCGGCGCATTCTGGTCGGTTCCTGCACGGTCTATCGCAAGGCGTCCGCGGCCCTGGAGGGTCGGGCCGAGCAGGCGGTGGCCGACCGCATGCTCGCCTCTTGCGAACAGGCGTTGCGGTGGCTGGACGGCGAGACCCTGATCCTTGGCGGCGACGTCGCCGCGGGCCTGCCGCTGCTGGCGGGCGCCGAGCGGCGCTCCTGGCGCTGGCGCGTCGCCGTGGGCGTCATGCGACGAGCGCCCCGTCTGGCCGCCTTTCTGCTGCGGATCAGGCCTTGGCTGCCGGCCCCGAGCCGCGCCCCGGGCGGTGGCGGCCCTCCCGAGACGACGGGTCGCACCGACCGCGGAGCCTTGACCGCTCCGCTGCCCATCAAACGATAGGGTGAGGCGCCGGCGATCGATTAAAACAGTACAGCATTCGCTGAATTCCAGTGCGGGATCTTGTGGGACATGCCCATTACTAGCGACACCTCTCTCGGATTGAACGTAGAGATCCCTCAGAGAGAGCTCGTAAACTTGTATGGGTGCGTCATTGGCGATTTCACTCGCATAGGCGCATTCGTGGAAGTCCAGAAGCGCGCGAAAATCGGCGCGCGATGCAAGATTTCATCTCATAGCTTTATTTGCGAAGGCGTCGTCATCGAGGACGATGTCTTCGTCGGCCACGGGGTGATGTTCACCAACGACCTGTACCCGCGGGCGACGATCGCGGACGGCGGCTTGCAGACGGAAGCCGACTGGCGGGTCGTTGCGACCATCGTTCGACAGGGCGCCTCGATCGGTTCCAACGCCACGATCCTCGCCGGCGTCGTCATCGGCGAGGGCGCGTTGGTGGGCGCGGGGGCGGTGGTCACCCGGGACGTGGCCGCCCACGCCATTGTCGCCGGCAATCCCGCCCGGCCCCTGCGGGACGCGCGTCGCCCCGCGCAGCTCCGACCAGCACAGGAAATCCGCACATGATCGGCGTCGCGGTGATCGGTTACGGCTATTGGGGCCCCAATCTGGCGCGGTGCTTCGCCGAGACGGACGACTGCCGCCTGGTCGCCATCGCGGATTCGTCGCCCGCCGGCCTGGCCCGCGCCGGGAAGCGCTACCCCCATGCGCGTCTGTTGGCCGATTGGCGCGAAGCCTTGGCCGATCCGGAGATCGATGCGATCGCGATCGCGACCCCCGTGCGGACCCATTATGAGATCGCCCGCGCGGCGTTGCAGGCCGGCCGGCACGTGCTGGTCGAAAAGCCGATGACCGAGAACTCCGACCAGGCCCGCCAACTGATCGAGATGGCGGAGCAGCGCGGCCTGACCCTGCTGGTCGACCACACCTTCGTCTATTCCAGCGCCGTGCAGAAGATGAAGGAGCTCATCGCGGCCGACGATCTGGGGCAGATCTATTACTACGACTCGACCCGGATCAACCTGGGTTTGTTCCAGCGCGACGTGAACGTCATCTGGGACCTGGCGGTGCATGATCTGGCGATCCTGCAACATGTTCTCGACAGCCCGCCCACCGCCATTTCCGCCAACGGAATCAGCCATGTGCGCGGGGCGCCCGAGAACATGGCGCAGATCACGCTCTATCTGGAAAGCGGCGCGGTCGCCCACCTGAACGTCAATTGGCTGGCGCCGGTGAAGGTTCGGCGGGTGCTGGTCGCCGGAACCCGAAAGATGATCGTCTGGGACGATCTCGAGCCCAGCGAGAAGATCAAGGTCTACGATCGCGGCGTCAGTCTGACCGCCGACCCCGAAGAGATCTACCAGATGCTGGTCAGCTATCGGATCGGCGACATGTGGGCGCCGCGGCTGTCCACCGCCGAGCCGGTCCTCACCGAGACGACGCACTTCATCGCCTGCATCAAGGACGGCCTGACTCCGATCACGGATGGCCGCCTGGGCCTCCAGGTCGTGGAGATGCTCGAGGCGGCGACCCGTTCGATGAGCATGCGCGGCCATCCCGTCGAGCTGAATCCTCAGCGGAGAGCGTCATGATCCCGTTTCTCGATCTCAAGCTTCAGCACGGCGCGCTCGAGCCCGAGCTCGCCGAGGCCGCGCGCCGCGTGATCGCCAGCGGCCAGTTCGTCCTGGGCGAACACAACGCAGCGTTCGAGGCGGCCTTCGCGGCGTTCTGCGGCTGTCCCCATGCCGTCACGGTCAACACCGGAACCTCGGCGCTGCACCTGGCCCTGCTCGCGGCCGGCGTCCGGCCGGGCGACGAGGTGATCACCACGCCCTCGACCTTCGTCGCCACCGTGGCCGCGATCCAGTACGCCGGGGCGACCGCCCGGCTTGTCGACATCGATCCCGAAACCTGGACGATGGATCCGGCGCTGCTCGAAGCCGCTATCACGCCGCGGACGAAGGCGATCGTTCCAGTGCACCTGCATGGGCGCCTGGCGGACATGGCTCCGATCATGGCGATCGCCCGCGCCCACGACCTGACCGTGATCGAGGATGCAGCCCAGGCGCACGGCGCCGAACTGGACGGACGCCGCGCCGGCGCCATTGGCGACATCGGCTGCTTCAGCTTCTATCCGGGCAAGAACCTCGGGGCGTGCGGCGAAGGCGGCGCCGTCACTACGCACCGCGCCGACCTAGCCGCCCGCGTCCGGCTGTTGCGGGACTGGGGGCAGGAACGGAAATACCTGCACGTCGAAAAGGGCTTCAACTATCGGCTGGATGAACTCCAGGCCGCCCTGCTGAACGTCAAGTTGCCGCATCTGCAAAGCTGGACGCAGATGCGCCGCCACGCCGCGGCGCGCTACGACCGGAACCTGGCCGGCGCGGGCGTCCAGCAGCCCGCGCCGCCACGGGGCCGCAACCACGTCTACCATGTGTACGCGGTCCGGGTTTCCGATCGCGACACCGTGCGCGCCAAGCTCGCCCCCGACGTCGGAACCAACATCCACTATCCGATCCCGGTGCATCTGCAGCCGGCCTATGCGGACCTCGGCTACGGGCGCGGCGACTTCCCGGCCAGCGAACTGCTGGCGGACGAAACCCTTTCGCTGCCGATGTTTCCCGGCATCACGGACGAGCAGGTGGACGCGGTCTGCGACGCCCTGCGTGACGTGTGCAAGGCGCGTTCGTCGCTTCACGGAAAGGCCGCCTGATGGGCCCCGCACGCATCGCCAGGGCCGTTCACGGCCGGGGGGCGGTCCGCCCCGATCCGGCCTTCGAGATCGCGTTCGCCCAGGATCTGGCGCACCGCTGCGCGCCATCCGAGATCATGGCCCTGTTCCGCCGCTTCAATCAGGGCGAGGACCATATCGATTTTCTGATGCGGCGAACCTGCGTCCGCGCTCTGGCCAGGCGGTGCGGGTCCGGCCTTCGGATCGAACCGGGCGTCGGCCTGCGCCATGTCGAGACGTTCGAGATCGGCGATGGCGTGGTGATCGGCGAACAGGTCGTGATCCATGGCCGGTTCGACGGCAGGTGCGAGATCGGGAGCAAGGTCTGGATCGGCGCGCAGGCCTTTCTCGACGCCCGCGACCTGGTGATCGGCGACAATGTCGGCTGGGCGCCAGGCGCCAAGGTGCTCGGCTCGAAACATTCCGGCCTGCCGATTGACGTGCCGATCATAGCGACGGACCTCCTCATCCCGCGGACCGTCGTCGAGGATGACGCGGATATCGGCATGAACGCCATCCTGCTGCCCGGCGTCACGATCGGCCGCGGGGCGATCGTCGGGGCCGGCGCCGTCGTCACCAAGGACGTGCCGGCCTTCTCGAAGGTGGCGGGCTGTCCGGCCCAGGTGATCGGCTACCGAGACGGCCGCGAGGTCTTGGCGGAGGCCTCGCAATGACCCGTCCCCTCTACGACCTGTCGGGCCGTAAGGTGCTCGTCACGGGCGGCGCCGGTTTCATCGGCAGCCGCACGGTCGATCATCTCCTCATGGCCGGCGCCGGCGAGATCGTCGTGGTCGACGACATGGTGCGCGGCCGGCGCGACAATCTCGCCCTTTCGCTCGCGAGCGGCCGCGTTCGCCTGGTGCAGGGCGACATCTGCGATCGCGCGCTGATGAACGATCTGGTGAGCGGGTCGGACACCGTTTTCCATCTGGCCGCGCTGCGCATCACCCAATGCGCGGCCGAGCCGCGCCGCGCCATCGAGGTGATGGTCAACGCCACCTACGACCTCCTGGAAGCGTGCGTCGAGGCGAAGGTGCGGAAGGTCGTCATGGCCTCGTCGGCGTCGATCTATGGCATGGCCTCGTCGTTCCCCACCCGCGAGGACCACAACCCTTACGCCAACCGCACGCTCTACGGCGCGGCGAAGACCTTCGGCGAAGGCCTGCTGCGGACCTTCAACGACATGCACGGGCTGGACTATGTCGCGATGCGCTATTTCAACGCCTATGGCCCGCGCATGGACGTCCATGGCCGCTACACCGAAGTGCTGATCCGCTGGATGGAGCGCATCGACGCAGGGCTGCCGCCGATCGTCTTCGGCGCCGGCGATCAGACCATGGACATGGTGCATGTGGACGACATCGCCCGCGCCAACCTGCTCGCGGCGCGCGCGCCGGCGAGCGACCTCGTGCTCAATATCGGCAGCGGGGAGGAAACCAGCCTGGCCCGTCTGGCGGAGCTGACCACCCAGGCGATGGGCGGCAAGGGCCTGATGCTGGTGCATGAGCGGGAGCGCGCCGTGAACCCGGTGCCCAAGCGTCTCGCGGACATTTCCCTGGCCATGGAGCGGATCGGCTTCGCGCCGAAGGTCTCCCTCGAGGATGGCCTGCGCGGCCTGGTCGCCTGGTGGCGGACGGAAAAGTCCAAGGCCGCGGCCACGAAAGGAGAGGTGGCATGATCCCGATCACGAAACCCCTGCTCGATGAATCCGAGGCCCAGGCCGCGGCCCAGGCCGTCCTGTCCGGCTGGCTCAGCCAGGGCGCGCAGGTCGCCGCCTTCGAGGCCGAGTTCGCACAGCGGGTGAGGGCGCCCTACGCCTGCGCGGTCTCGAACTGCACGACGGCGCTTCATCTGGCGCTGCTGGTCGCCGGCGTCGGCCCCGGGGATGAGGTCATCACCGTCAGTCACAGCTTCATCGCCACCGCCAACGTGGTGCGGCAATGCGGCGCCACGCCCGTGTTCGTCGACATCGATCCCGCCACATACAATCTGGACCCTGAACTGCTCGCCGCCGCCATCAGCGTGCGGAGCAAGGCCATCCTCTGCGTGCATCAGGTCGGCCTGCCCTGCGACCTCCGGCGCATCCTGTCGATCGCGGGCGCGCATGGCCTGGCGGTCATCGAGGATGCGGCCTGCGCCATCGGCTCGGACATCCGTCTCGACGGAGCCTGGGCGCCGATCGGCGCGCCGCACGGCGACGTCGCCTGTTTTTCCTTCCATCCACGCAAGGTGATCACGACCGGCGAAGGCGGCATGCTGACGACCCGGCACGCCGACTGGGATCGCCAGTTCCGGCTGTTGCGCCAGCACGGGATGAGCGTGCCCGATACAGCGCGCCATCACGCCAGCGATGTCGTGTTCGAAGAATACCCGGTCAGCGGGTTCAACTACCGAATGACCGACGTCCAGGCCGCGATCGGCCGTCGGCAGCTTGAACGTCTGCCGGACATCGTGGCGCGCCGCAGGGCGCTCGCCGCCGCCTACGACCGCATGCTGGCCGAAGTTCCGGGCGTGAGGATTCCGTGCGAGCCGGCCTGGGCGCGCGGCAACTGGCAGAGCTACTGCGTCCGCCTTCCCGACGGCGTGGACCAGCAGCGGATCATGCAATCGATGCTGGACGGCGGGGTGGCCACCCGGCGCGGCGTCATGTGCTCGCACCTGGAGGCGCCCTACGCGGGGATGGGCGTCGGATCGCTACCCCATTCCGAACAGGCGCATCGCCGCTGCATCCTGCTGCCCCTCTATCCGCAGATGACGCAAGGCGACCAGCACGAGGTCGTGGACGCTCTGCGCCTCGCCCTGGTCGCCGAACGCTGGGCGGCCAGCGCGCCGCGCGAAGTGGCCTGAGATGACGTGCGCGCTTCCCGTCGACTGGACCTTCCGATGACCGCCGCGACCTTGCCCAAGCCCGATCACCTGTCCATCGACATCCGCCCGGGCAGAGCCCTGGGCAAGCTGGAGCTGGGGGAGCTCTGGCGGTACCGCGAGCTGCTCTATTTCCTCATCCTGAGGGAACTCAAGATCCGGTACCGGCAAGCGGCGATCGGCGCCGCATGGGCCCTGATCCAGCCCATCATGACCGTGGCGATCTTCAGCGTGGTGTTCGGCCATTTCGCGAAGATGCCGTCGGGCGGCGTGCCCTATCCGATTTTCGCCTTCACCGCCGTCCTGCCCTGGATGTACTTCGCCGAGGCCGTTCGCCGTGGTTCGACCGGTCTGGTCGCCGATTCCGATTTGATCCGCAAGATCTACTTCCCCCGGTTGCTTGTTCCGCTCGCCATGGTGGCCGCGCCGCTGATCGATTTCGCCGCGGGATTTGTTGTGCTCCTGGTGATACTTGCCTTCTACCAAGTGCCAATCACCCTATACATTCTTCTCTTGCCATTATTTCTTCTGGTGGCCCTCAGCCTCTCGCTGTCCGTGGCGCTTTGGCTTGGACCTTTGAGCGTTCGGTTTCGCGATGTCATGCATGCGCTGCCGTTCGCCATCCAGGTCTGGATGTATGCGTCGCCCATTGCCTATCCGATGGCCATCGTTCCCGAGCGCTGGCGGCTTCTCTACAGCCTCAACCCGATGGTCGGGGTGATCGAAGGCTTCCGCTGGGTGCTCCTGCGTGACGGCCACCCGGATTTCAGAGCGATCGCCATCAGCTGCGTGATCATCTCGGCCTGCCTGGTGGGCGGCTTGGTCTACTTCAAGAAGATGGAGCGCTCCTTTGCGGACGTCATCTGATCCGGCGGATTCGATCGCCATCGAGGCGCGGGGACTTGGCAAGAAATATCGGCTCCAGGGTCGCGGCCGGCGGCACGACACGGTTCGTGACATCCTGGCCTCCGCCTTCACCGCCGCGCTCAAGGGCCGGCGTGAGCCCAACCGCCCCGCCGAGAGCTTCTGGGCGCTTAAGGACGTCTCGTTCCAGATCCGGCACGGCGAGAATGTCGGCGTTCTCGGCCTCAACGGCGCGGGCAAGAGCACCTTGCTGAAGGTGCTTTCGAGGGTGACGGCCCCGACCACGGGACAGGCCCGCATCCATGGCCGCCTGGGGTCGCTGCTCGAAGTCGGCACGGGCTTTCATGGCGAGCTGACCGGGCGCGAGAACATTTTTCTCTACGGCGCGATCCTCGGCATGAAGAAATCCGAGACGGAGCGGAAGTTCGAGGAGATCGTCGCCTTCGCCGAACTCGACGAGTTCATCAACATGCCGGTGAAACGCTATTCGAGCGGCATGTACGTTCGCCTGGCGTTCGCCGTCGCCGCCCACCTGGAACCGGACATTCTGCTCCTGGACGAGGTCCTGTCGGTCGGAGACCTGCCCTTCCAGCGAAAGTGCATGGAGTTCGCGCGGAACCTGCAGAAGCGGCGCGCGACGATCATTCTGGTGTCCCACAACATGTTCAGTATCAAGAGCATGTGCGACCGGGTCATCTACCTTCGTGGCGGGCGCGTTCAATTCGACGGTCCGACGGAAAAAGGCGTCGAACTCTACGAGGCTGATTGCCGGCTCAGCGCGGTGCCCTGGGCGAGCCACGAGGCCGCCGACTGGCCGATCGCCATCACCGATGTCAGGGTGATGGACGAGGCCCACGCGCCAAGGGCCATATTCGACCACGGCGAAAGAATGCGGGTGCGGGTCGACTACACCACGACCCGGTTCGTGGACGCCCCTAATTTCGTGATTTCGATCATGCGGTCGGACGGCGTCGCCTGCTGCTGCTACAGCACCGAGCTGGACGGGATTGTCGTCACCCCCTCGTCGGGGCGTGGCGCGATCGAGTTGCTCACGCCGCCGCTCGCCCTGATCTCCGAGCACTACAGGATCGAGATCCTCGTGCGCGAAAAGGGCTTCCAGAAGCTGATCTGCGCCCAGGGCGGCGGCTCCTTCCACGTAAGGCACCCGATGCTGGACACGCACTTTGGCGTGTTCCACGAGCCTGGAGCGTGGGAACAGGAAGACGGCCGGCGACCGGCGACCCTCCGGACCATCGCCATGGGGGCGGGGTCGTGAAACCGGCCGGCGTCGACGTCATCGTTCCCTGCTACAACTATGGCCGTTACCTGCGGCGGTGCGTGGCGAGCGTTCTGCGGGAAACGCGAATTCCGATCCGCGTTCTGATCATCGACGACGCCTCGAGCGACGGTTCGGCGGCGCAGGCCCGCGAGATCGCCGCGGAGGATGACCGGGTCGAGGTCATCGCCCATCGCGTGAACCAGGGCCACATAGCCACTTTCAACGAAGGCCTCGGCTGGGTGCGGGCGGACTATCTGCTGCTCCTCTCGGCCGACGACCTGGTGGCGCCCGGGGCGCTGGCGCGGGCGGTCGGGCTGATGGAAAGCCATCCAGACGTCGCCTTCGTGCACGGCCGCGCCATCCGATTCTCGCAAGAGGATGAACTCGATCCGTTCCCCGAAAGCGTTGACGCCGACGGCGCGGCGATCCTCAGGGGCGTCGACTTCATCGGCGACCTATGCGCCCGCCCGATCAACCTGGTCGAGACCGCCACCGTGGTCGTGCGCAGCAGCATCCAGAAGCGGATCGGCGGCTACCGCCCCCATTTGTTGCATTCGGGCGATCTGGAGATGTGGTTGCGCTGCGCCGCCCACGGAAGCGTCGGCGTGATCGGCGCGGTCCAGGGCTATGTCCGCCTGCACGCCAACAATATGCGCGACAGGTACAAGGGCCCCGCGGACTACCAACAGCGATACGAGGCCTTCGTTGATTTCTTCGATCACAACTCGGCGGTGGTCGCCAACGCCCCGCAACTGAAACGTCAGGCCCTGAGGGCGCTTGCCCGTCAATTGGTGGGCGATGCCTCGAACGCCCTCGACAATGGGCGGCGCTACGCATGGATGATCGCGCGGGCGCGGGAGATCTGGCCTGGGGTTCGCTGGACGAGATCCTATTGGAGGCTGGCCCTCAAGGGGATCGTCGCGCCCCTCCTGGCGCGCGGGCGGTGGAAGGGGGCGCCAAAGCCCGCGGATACGGGACCAACGCCGTGAAAACCGCTCCGAACGCGACGTCCCCGCCGCCCGCGGGGCGCACGCCCGGCGAACAGGCCAGGGCGGCGGACAGGACGATCACGGTCCTGTTCTGCTGCGACCCCGGTTACTACCAGCACCTGGCCGTCGCCCTGGTTTCATTGCTGCTGAACAACGCGAGCAACTTCCTGGACGTACACCTGATATCGAGCCGCCGAGACTCTGCCCTGGAGTCGAAACTGACCGGCTCATTAGGTGGACACGACAACTTTCGACTTCGGGTCCACTACTGGAATAACGATCAACGTCTATACACGTCGCATCACATAACGATGGAAACCTATACGAGGCTGTTTGCGGCAACCATACTGGACGACGCCATAGACAAGATCCTTTATCTGGACTCGGACCTGATCGTCGTGGACGACCTGATGAGCTTATGGCGAACGGACATTCGGGATTACGTCCTGGCCGCCGTTCCAGATCCCTTCGGCCTGTGGCGCCGGGAGACTCTGGGCATGCCCCGCGAGGGTCCCTACGTGAACGCCGGCGTCCTCCTGCTGAACCTGGCCCGGTGGCGCTCCGAGGATCTGACAAGGCGGCTCGCCGATTTCATCGCGCGAGAAGGCGATAATCTCGTCTTCCATGATCAGGACGCGATCAACGCGATCCTGCATGCCGCGACCAAGGTCCTGCCTTACCGCTGGAACCTCCAGGCCAGGATGCTTCGCCCCCGCCGGCTGACGTCGCTCGCCGATCATGCCGCGATCCAGCGGGCCGCGCAGTCGCCGGCGATCATTCACTACACGTCGGCCCGGAAGCCCTGGCTGTTCGTGGCGGCGACGCCGGGGAAGCAGCTTTACCGCCACTATCTTCGCCTCACCGCGTGGCGCACGGCCAGGCCGATCGGCAGGAGCTGGTCGCGTCTGCCGGAATACCTGGCCAATCACGCCCTGGACCTTCTCGGATCCGACTATACGTGGGAGCGGGTTTTGCGAAGCACCACCGTCGGCCGCATCATCGACAGGTCCGCCCGCCTGCTCGCGACGGGCCGAGCTCACTAGAGCCCCAACCTGTCAAATGACCCGGCCGCCGCGGCCGCCGGGCGCCACGCTGGCCTGAGCGCCCCCGCCTGGGCGTAGCGCCGCCAAGCCTGTTGTCGCGCTGGCGTTGTCGGGAGCGTCGGATCAGACATGCGTTGGGTTTTGCTCGTCATCCTTCTGTTGGGGTTCGCGCCCTGCGCGCCCGCCGCGGCCCAGCCGTTCAAGGGCGAAGCCGCGAGATTTCGCATCACGAACGACGCCGACAGCGCCACCACCAAGCGGATCGTCTCTTTCGGCCAAGTCTTCCGGCGCGGCCAGGTGAGAGCGAGTTCGCGCCTGACGGTCAAGCTGGGAGGCGCGATCGCGCGGTCGCAGATGGACGCCAAGGCCTTGTACCCCGACGGCTCCGTGCGCCACGCGATCATCACCATCCAGGCGCCGGGCATGGCGGGAGGGGGGACGCTCGACGGCGTCATCGCAACAGCGGCCGACGGACTGCCGCCGGCGGTGGCGGCCCCTCCGCGGCCCGTGCCGAACGTCCAGCTGGCGTTGACCTTCCATCCTCGCCCCGATCGGGTCGAGACCTTCAACATCGATCTGCGGAACCTCGCACAAGCCGCTGGCGGCGGTGGCGCGAGGCCTTGGCTCAACGGTCCGCTGGTGCTGGAAAGACGCTACGCCTCCGAGCGAATGCACGGCGTCCAGGTGGTGTTCGACGTGTGGACCCCGGCGGTGGGCGCGCCCCGCGTGGATGTGATCTTCCACAACGACATCGCGCAGAACCCGGACATTTCGACCCAGGTCTATGATGCGAGGCTGAGTATTGATGGGACGCTGGCCTACCGGGTCCAGGGCGTCGCGCACTATCCCTATGCGACCTGGCACAATGTGATCTGCGCCGACAAAGCGCCGCCGCCGCGGGTCACGCTGGACCTCGAACTGCTGATCGCCACCGGCGCCGTGCCGCGCTATGCCCGTTTCCAACCGGATCGGAGCGCCACCGACGCCGTTCACAAGTTGGCGACCCGCAACGATCGGCCGCTCGGGTCGGCGAGCGTCACGCCCTACATGCCCGCCACCGGAGGACGTTCGGACATCGGGCCGCTACCCGCCTGGGCGGTGTTCTACCTCCTCGATCCGTCGCGGGAGAACCAGGAAACGCTTCTGGCCAACGCCGACGCGGCGGGATCCATCCCCTGGCATGCCCGCGACGTGCGCACTGGCGGCCCGATCGACATCGACCAGCACCCCCTGGTCTGGCTGGACAGGCGCGGCGTCGCGGCGCCGGGCGTGCTGGGCCGGCGGTACGAGATCCGCGACACGCGCTGGCAGCCCGACGACGCCCATCAACCGTCGCTCACCTACCTGCCCTATCTGCTCACGGGCTCGCAGTACTATCGCGATGAACTCGCGATGCAGGCGGGCTTCGACCTTCTGTCGATGAATCCGGAGTATCGCGGCCAGGCGGCGGGCATCCTGCTGGGGTCCCAGGTCCGCGCCGTCGCCTGGTCCCTGCGAACGCTGGCCAACGCGGCCTACATCCTGCCCAGCGACAGCCCCTTGCCGCACTATTTCGAAGCCAAGCTCAAAGGCAATCTGGACGAGATCGTGCGCCGGTACGTGAAGGGCGACGAACTGGCCGCCGCCGGCGACCTGCGCGGCTACCTGCCGGGCCCCTACGCCCAGGAAGGCGCCACGCCGCCGTGGCAGAGCGACTACCTGGTGATGGTGCTCGGCTGGATTGACAGCATGGGCTACCCGCAGGCGCGCACCATCATGGTCTGGATGACCAATTTCGTGGCCGGCCGCTTCACCAACGACAAGCGTGGGTACGACCCGATCTACGGCACCCCGTATTTTCTGTTCGTGGCCGACCCGAAGTCGACGCGCCTGTTCTCGACCTGGCCCGAGGCCTTCAAGGCCACGTTCGATCCGGTGCGCCAGCCCGTGACCACACTCGACTATCCAGATTGGGCAGGAGGCTACGCCGCGCTCGCGCGGGCCTCGCTCGTCTCGATCATCAACGCGACCGGGTCCGCCCAGGCCCGGCAAGCCTACGGCTTCGTGAGGGCCCAGACCCCGCTGATGGACGCCAGCTATCCCAAAGAGCCCGCCTTCGCGATCGCTCTCGCCACCCCTGTCCAGGACTAGGCCCAGCATGGATCAGCGCCCGCTCCGCATCCTCTACCACCACCGGATCGCCGCGTCGGACGGCATGCGGGTCCACATCACCGAAGTCGTCGCCGCCCTCAGAAGCCAGGGACACCTGGTGTGCGTCGTGGGGCCCACCTCGGCCGATGAGGCCCAGACGGCGGGCGCCAGCAGCCAGCTCGAACGCGCCACGGACCTGTTGCGCCGGCGGCTTCCGCCCGCGGTGTTCGAGCTTCTGGAGCTGGCCTACAACATACCGGCCTATCTGAGGCTGCGAAGCCATGCGCGCGCGTTCAGGCCGGACGTGCTCTACGAACGCTACAACCTCTTCCTGCTGGCCGGCCTTCTGCTGCGCAGGCGTCATCGCCTGCCGATGCTGCTGGAGGTGAACTCCCCCCTGGCGGCGGAGCGCGGTTCCTTTGGCAAGCTGCAATTGACGTCCGTGGCGCGCGCCTGCGAGACGGCGCTCTGGCGAGGGGCGGACGCGGTTCTGCCGGTGACCGAAGTGCTGGCCGCCGAGGTGCGGCGCGCCCGCGTCGGACCGGAGGGGGTGCACGTGATCGCCAACGGCGCGGATCCGCGGCGGTTTCCGGCGGCCGGCGCCAGCGCGCGCCTGCGTCGGGACCTCGGCTTGCCGACCGCCGCCGTGGTGCTGGGCTTTGTCGGCTTCGTCCGCGACTGGCATGGCGTGGGCTGGGCCGTGGAGGCGTTGCCGCGGCTTCCGCCGGAGGTTCACCTGCTGATCGTCGGGGACGGCCCCAGCTTGCCGCACCTGCAGGCGCGGGCCGAGGCGCTGGGCGTGAGCGCGCGCCTGCACTGTGTGGGCCGCGTGCCGCACCCGCGGGTGGCCGCCTACACGCAGGCCTTCGACATTGCGTTGCAGACCGCTTCGACCCCTTACGCATCACCGTTGAAGCTCTTCGAATACATGGCCCTGGGCCGCGCCATCATCGCGCCCGACCAGCCGAACATCCGCGAGGTGTTGGCCGACGGCCGCAACGCCCTGCTGTTCACGGTGGGTTGCCAGGCGTCCTTCGCCGCGGCCCTGCTGCGGTTGTGCGGAGACATCGCGCTTCGCCGCGAACTCGGCGCCGAAGCGCGGCGCACGGTCGAGCAGACGCCCTACACCTGGGCGCACAACGCCGGCCGCATCGCGGCGCTGGCGCGCGCCGCTCGGACGACGAGAGCATTTTCAAGCGAAGTGGGCTCCGGTTCGCGCAAAGAAAATGCGCAAAAACAAAAACCTAGAGCTCCGGCCTGACGCAGTCAGGACGGAAGATGCTCTAGAACGGGCGTCCCGGCCGGCGTTGGGCGGCCTTCCATCTCGGTTCCGCACGGCTGACATCGAGCGCCTCCGACACCGGCGGATCGAGGGGCGCGCCGCGTTGGGGGGAGGCCTTCCACTTCGGAGCGGCGTCCACCGGAGCGCCCCTGCCCGACTTCATGCCGAGCAGCCCCGCGTCGGCGGCGCCCTCGCCCGCGTCCGCCCGCTGGTAGACCCACCACGCCACCGCCAGCAGGGCGATGATCTCCAAAGCGAACAGAATGCCGGTCATGTCGGGTCTCCTGGGCCTATTGCCCGACAATGCGCCCATGCCCGCACGCGCAAATGACATTCGTGCCCCGGCAATCGGGGCGGCGGCGTCCACATCCGCGTGGCCGGCGCGGGAAAGCGGCCCGAGGACCATCATTTGCCGCAGAGCGGCAGCGTGCCCCAGCGCAACTTGTGGCGCATGCGAGGCCCTCCATGCGCGATCTGATCCTCCTGGCCGCTCTGATCGGCATCATACCGATGATCCTGCGCGCCCCCATCGTGGGCCTCGTGGCCTGGCTCTGGATCGCGATGATGAACCCCCAGCGCGAAGTCTACGGCTTCCTCATGGGCTTCCCGCTCAACTTCCCGATCGCCGTGCTGACAGGCCTGGCGTGGATCATTTCCAAGGAGCGCAAGCTGGTTCCGCTGAACCCGTTCACGGTGTTCATCGGCCTCTTCGCGCTGTGGGCCTGCCTGGCCACCTACCTCGCCCTGGATCGAACATACTCGCTGACGATCTGGAGCCGCGCGATCAAGACGATCGTCCTGGTCCTGGCGGTCGCGACGCTGGCCAACACCAAGGCGCGCATCCAGGCGGTGCTTTGGATCTGCGTGGCTTCGCTCGGCTACTACGCCGTCAAGGGTGGCGGCCATATGCTGCTGACCGGTGGGGGGCAGCGCGTCTACGGCCCCGATGACACGATGATCGCGGACAACAATTCGCTCGCCCTGGCCCTGGTCATCGCGCTGCCGCTGATGAACTACTTGCAGGCGACAAGCCGCAGCCCCCTGGCCCGCCTGACGGGCCTGACCGTCCTGGGCTTCTCCCTCCTGACGATCATCGGCACCTATTCCCGCGGCGCCTTGCTGGCGCTGGGCGCGGCGGCCGTGGCCTATGCCTTGAGAACCCGGGCCGCGGCCAAGTTCGTGGTGGTGGGGGTGGTGATGGCGGCGGCGCTGCCAAGCGTCGTGCCGTCGAGCTGGTTCGAGCGGATGTCCACGATCCAGACCTACAGCGAAGACGCCTCGTTCGAGGGCCGGGTCGCGGCCTGGGTCACCAGCGTCAACATCGCGACCGCGCGTCCGCTCACCGGCGGCGGGTTTTCCGCCGTCGAGCTCGATCCGGTCGCGCGGCAATTCCAGTCGCCGGGCAGCCTGAGGGCTGGCCGGGCGGCGCACAGCATCTACTTCCAGGTGCTGGGCGACACGGGGTTCGTGGGCCTGGCTCTCTACCTGCTGATGATCGCGGCCGCCGCTCTCAACACGATCCTCGTGCTCGCGGCGACGCGCGACCGTCCGGACCTTGCCTGGGCCAACCTGCTGGCGCGGATGCTTCAGGTGAGCATCGTGGCCATGCTGGTCGGGGGCGCGGCGCTCTCGATGGCCTATTACGACGGCTTCCTCGTGCTGCTGGCGATCACGGCCTCGCTGCACCGGGTCGTGCGCGGGTCCGCGCCTCAGGCCGCCACGGCCGTCGCCACCCCGTGGAAGCGATCCACGGCGGCGCTAGCGCTTCGCGCAGCGCAGAAATAGAGCCATAGAAAATATCCTTTGAGTGAAGGTTATCGGTAAATACATCTAGAATTTCCCTTACAAATCTAAGGTGTGAGCGTCACATAGCACTCATTTCTGATTTCAAAAGGTGAAATCATGACGGTTCTCATCACGGGTGGCGCTGGATATATTGGCAGCCACATGGCCCTGGCGCTACTGGAGCGAGGCGAAGATGTCTGTGTGCTCGATAATATCTCGACTGGAATTAGGTCTCTGGTTCCCGACGCCGCGCATTTCTTCCAGGGCGATATCGCCAACCAAGAGCTGGTCCAGTGGATTCTCGCCGACCACGACATAGACACGGTCCTGCACTTCGCGGGTTCGACCGTCGTCCCCGACTCTGTCGAAAATCCGCTGCTGTACTATGAGAACAACACGTCCAAGACGCGCCACCTGCTGGAGGCCTGCGTCCGGAGCGGCGTAAAGCACTTCATCTTCTCGTCGACGGCCGCCATCTACGGCGCTTCCCACGAGGCGGTGATCGGGGAGGATGCCGCCAAGTCGCCGGCCAACCCCTACGGTCGCTCCAAGCTCATGACCGAATGGATGCTGCAGGACACCGCCCGCGCGACGGGCCTGGACTATATCGCTCTGCGCTATTTCAACGTCGCCGGCGCCGACCCGCTGGGTCGGTCGGGACAATCAACGCCCAAGGCGTCGCACCTCGTCAAACGCGCCTGCCAGGCCGCGCTTGGGCTCCTGCCCTATATCGGGATTTTCGGCGTGGACTACGAAACGCCGGACGGCACCGGCGTAAGGGACTATATTCACGTCAGCGACCTTGTCGCCGCGCATGCCCTCGCGCTTGGCCACCTGCGTTCGGGCGGCGTGTCTGGCGCTTTCAACTGCGGCTACGGGCACGGCTTCTCCGTCCGGGAGGTGATCGGGGCCGTCGAGAACGCCGCCGGCCACCGGCTGGCCGTGCGGGAGTTTCCCCGGCGGGCGGGAGATCCGCCGATCGTCGTGGCCGATCCGACGCGCCTCAAGACCCAGCTGGGGTGGATCCCGTTGCATGAGACGCTGGAGAAAATCGTCGGGGACGCGCTGGCCTGGGAGCGTCGCTTGAGCGCCGCCTGAAACAAGGCCCACGGCGTCCCTGGCGGGATCTGGTACGAAGCGTTCGCGAAATCCCGACGGCTGGCTCCGACGAGGGGTCCGGCCATGGGGTGGCGCGGGGCGAGGCCGCCCGGATCGCCAAGGCGTCGACATCGACGCCGAAGCTCTCCGTATGCACGTGACGCACACCTAGGCCTGGCAGGCCCCTGCCGGGCGAGGAAGGATCGTCGATGGTTTTTGAACACCCCTCGGCCGCGCTGCTATCGGGCTACGACCGGGGGGGCCTGGCGCCGGGCGCGGCGCTGGCGGTGGTCGCGCATCTGGGCCTCTGCCGACAATGCAGGCTGACCCTGAGGTGGATGGCCGGTCGGCGTTCGACGGCGGCGCCCTCGCCGAATGTTCCCGACGGCGGGCTGGCGGCCGCGCGTGGCCGCCATGCGGCGCCTTCAGCGGCTGGACCGCTCCCCCGCGCCCTGAGGCGCATAGCGGTCGGGCGTTGGCGTGGGGCCGGCCGGGGTGTCATGAGCGCGCCGCTCCGGGGCGTCAGCGGCCTTGGCGAGTCCGTCCATCTGCTCAGGGTCGCGCCGGGAGCGTCGTTCGTCCTGCCGGACGCGGCGGAACTCCTTCTGGTGGCGACGGGCGCCATCCGGGTCGGCCTGAGCCGCTATGCCGGCGGCGACTTCCTGGACCTGGCCGAGGCGCGCGCGTCACACGCCACGGCCGACGCCCGGACCGGCTGCCTCTGCCTCGTGGTGGGGGACGATGAACTGTATCGGACCCATCCCTGAGCGGGCCCAGCGTCCGCACGCCTCCCGCTCCCAGCCCAGGACGCGCCCTAGGCTGACAAGTTCCGCTTCGGGGCCGGGATGGCGCGACCCATGCGATCCTCGCCCGCGCACAGCGGCAACGCGTCGAACTCCAGATCGTCGGCCTCCGATCGATAGCATGACGCCGCCGCCAGCCTTGGCCGATTCCTCAGCGTCACGGATCCGGCCTTGATACAGACCCAGCCCTCCTTGCGCAGGCCCTTCAGGGTGCGGTTGATGTGCACCACGCTGAGCCCCAAAGCGTCCGCGAAGACTTCCTGGGTCAGGGGTATCTTGAACGTCTCGCCATGAACCAGGCCGACGCGGTCGAGCCGCTCATGGAGCTCGAGCAGAAGGTGGATCACCCTTTCCTTCGCCGAGAGCCGCCCCATGCGCATGAGGTGATCGTAGAGGCGCTGCTCCCTTTGAAGCGCCGCCTCCCGGCCGGCGGCGTCGACGGTCAGCTGCGACCCTCGGTTCACGACCTCGAGCCGCGTGAGCGCGACGACGCCGCAGGCGCCGACACTTCCAGCTCCGCGCGCCTCGATGGCGTCGCCGGGGAGAAGAAACGAGAAAATCTGCCTCCGGCCGTCAGGGAGGATCCGCAACTCGCAAGCCCAGCCCGAGACGATGATCAGCTGTTTTTCAGGACCGCTGCGCTCGCCCTGCCGAACCTGCGACCCTGCGTCGTAATGCTCGACGCGGCGCCAGAATGCGCGGACACGCTCAACGTCTGAGATCTTTCCCGACCCAACATCACCCAGGGTAGATACCTGGAATGATGACTGGTTAACAAAATACGCCTCGCCTTCCATCAGCAGCCCTCACTTGTATTATTTATTATTGATTTTTACTATGTGAATATCGGTACTAATAGTGATCATTACATAAGTATTTTCTTCTCTATGAAGTTTGTATTATGTAATGATTTACCAATCTTAACAGTGAACTCGATGAGTTATTTGTCAATACATCATTCGATGGGTACAGGGGCGACGACTCAGTGGGACTGGCGAACCTTCCATGACCGGGGAACGCCCGTGGCCGACCCACCGCCCACTGAGGTCGCATACCTTGCGGCCTAGCCATCGCCGCCCGGGGCGCGGGCAAATCGCCCGGCGAGGAGATCATGCCCGGGTGATCCCCGACCGTGCGCCCTGACGAGCAAGGCCTGAACCCGGCGCCGCTTGGCGTGCCCGACGTTCGCCCCGACGTCGCCGAACTCTACCTCCGGCAGGTCGACCGGCTGGCCGAGGCGCTGAACGATCCCGGGGACCGCGCGGAGGCGGCGACGGCGGCAGGTTCGGCACGGATCCGGAGCCGCTCAAATGGCGATCGGTGCGCCTTGGGGTATGACAAGAAGGATGGTCGCATCCTCTGGTGGCGCCGCCCCGGATCTCGAGACCCAATACACTGATGATTCGCGAACACTGTTCTCCGAAGTGCAAGAACAGTGTTCACCTGAGGTCTACGAACACTGTTCTCTGAGGTGTTCGAAGAATAGGCGCGGATCCACTGCGGCATTCTGACGCGTCGCCACGTTCCAACCGCTACAGGTCTAAAAGCTCGGGTTGCAAAGCTTTGCAGCAGGAGACTCTCGCCGCCATCGAGGCGGCTTTCCGAAGCTGCCCAAGCGATCTGTTTGTCGTGAAGGCGCCATAACGCTCGGATCCCGGTGTCCGCGCGGCATCAGAATGTTGCAATCGAGATACACGGCCCGGCAGTCAGAGGTTGTTTAAAATCAATGGATTGGGGCCGGCCGGCCCTCATTCAGGCCGCACCGCCGCCCCAATTGGCCCAGCATTGGGGCTCTGGAGGGCGGGGGCGCCGTCAAGCAAGAATGGAAGCCGAATGACCACACTCACGGTCGGCCAAGGCCAGCAATACTCGACGATCAGCGCTGCGGTGAATGCGTCCCATGATGGGGACGTCATCCAGGTGCAGGCAGGGACGTACACGAACGATTTCGCGACCATCAACACCAAGATCACCCTGCAAGGCGTAGGCGGGATGGTCCACATGGTGGCGACGGGCGACATCCCCAACGACAAGGGCATCCTGATCGTCAACACCGACGCCACGATCGACCACTTCGAGTTCTCGGGAGCCCAGGGGGCGAGCGGCAACGACGCCGGCATCCGCTATCAGGGCGGCGCGCTGACCCTGACCAACGACTATTTCCACAACAATCAGAACGGCCTGATGGGCGGCGGCGTCGTAGGCGGCACCATCACCATCATCAACAGCGAGTTCGCCAACAACGGGGCCGGCGACGGCTACACCCACAACCTCTATGTCGGCGACATCGCGAAGCTGACCATCAGCGACAGCTACTTCCATGACGCGGTGGTCGGCCACGAGATCAAGAGCCGCGCCGCCGAGACCGTCATCACCAACACGCGGATCATCGATGACTACTCCACCTCGAGCTACAGCGTCGATCTGCCGAACGGCGGCAAGGTGACGCTGAGCGGCAACTTCATCCAGCAGGGCCCGAATGGCGACAATCCCAACATCGTCGCCTACGGCGCCGAAGGTGTGACGCATACGGTCAACTCGCTGACCATGACCGGCAACACCGTGCTCAACGACATGGGCAGGGGAACGCTGGTGTTCGACGCCAGCGGCACCTCGGCCACGCTGGACGGGACGAAAGTGTGGGGGCTCAGCGACAGCCAGCTGGCGTCCAGCTCGGCGGTGAAGGTCACCAACACCACGCACCTGTCCACCGAACCGACGCTCGACATCTCGCATCCCTGGGCGACCAGCACCCCGACGCCGACGCCGATCCCCGAGCCGACTCCGACGCCGACGCCGACGCCCACGCCCACGCCCACGCCGACCCCGACCCCCACGCCGACCCCCACGCCGACGCCGAGCCCGACGGGCATCAACTGGTCGGGCGGTGGCCGCGGTGACGTGAAGTCCGGCGGCCTGGGCAATGACAGCCTCTCGGGCAACGGGGGCGCCGACAAGCTCTCGGGTCTGGCGGGCGATGACACCCTGTCGGGCGGCTCGGGCAATGACACCCTGCTGGGCGGTTCCGGCAACGACAGCCTGTTGGGCGGTTCGGGCAATGACTTCCTGCTCGGCGGGACCGGCAACGACCGGCTGGCCGGCGGCGGCGGCAACGACGTCTACAAGTTCGAAACCGGCGGCGGCCACGACACCGTCATGGGCTTCGCCGCGCACAACTACTCCGGCGCGGAACGCGACCACTTCGACGTTTCGGGCCTTGGCGTCCATTCGTGGGACTACGCCTCCGCGATCCACATGACCGACACGTCGGCCGGCGTGGTGATCTCGGTGGGCGACATGGACATGCTTGTCTCCGGCATGCATGCGTCCAGCTTCAGTGCGGCCGACTTCCTCTTCGCTTGATCCAACACGCCCGCCGCGCCGGGAGCCTGCTACGGAGCGGGACGCCAGGCGCGGCGGGCGCACGAACGGCCCTTCGGGTCGGAAGCGGACACCTGCTTCCGACCCACGCCTTCGGCGGATCTTCGCATTGACGACGGATCTCCCGCCATTGACCGCCGACGGGGCCGCCCGGCGTGCCGGCCTACGCCCCAGGGCAGCGTGTCCGTCTGCTCGGTCGTAGCAGATTTGGATTTATCCCCCTGGCCACAGCCGCCCGCTCATGGAGCGTCTGAAAGGCGCTGGAGGCTGACGTTGAGGCCCTAGAGCAAAGGTTGGCGGCGGCGCAGCGCAGGTTTCACCCAAGATGTCGAGCGTGATCGCGATGCGCGCGCGCCGTCTATCCCAGCGCGCCCGCCAGCGCCTCGACCACCCGATCCACGTCCCCGTCGGCCATGCCCGGATACAGCGGCAGCGTCAGGCAGCGGGCGTACCAGGCGTCGGCGCCGGGCAGGTCCAGGGGGCCGTAGCGGGCGTGGTAGTAGGGCTGGTGGTGCACCGGGATGTAGTGGACCTGGGCGCCGATCCCCTTCGCCTTCAGCGCCTCGACCACCGACCGGCGGGTGGTCCCGGCGGCCTCGAAGTCGATCAGCACCGTCAGCAGGTGCAGGGCCGGGTCGGACCAGGCGGGGCTTTCCGCCAGGCGCACCACCGGGGCCAGGGCGGCCAGCTTGTCGACATAGAGCGCCGTCAGCGCCTTCCGCCGCCCCACGAAGCGGTCCAGCTTGGCCAGCTGCGAGATCCCCAGGGCGCACAGCACGTCGGGAATGCGGTAGTTGAAGCCCAGCTCGGGCATCTCGTAGACCCAGGGCTCGGCCCCGGCCGGGCGGACCATGCCGTGGCCGCGCAGGCTACGCGCGCGAGCCGCCAGGGCGGCGTCATTGGTGGTCAGCATGCCGCCCTCGCCGGTGGCCAGGGTCTTGACCGGATGGAACGAGAAGCTGGCGAAGCTGGAAAAGGCCCCGTCGCCGACCGGGTGGGCGACCCCGTCGAAGGCGCCGGTCGAACCCAGGGCGTGGGGCGCGTCCTCGACCAGCACCGCGCCAATGCCCTCAGCCAGGGCCTTCAGGCCCGGCAAATCGCAAACGTCGCCGCGCAGGTGCACCGGCAGCACGGCCCGTACCCGCCGGCCTTCGGCCCTCTTCAGGGCCTCGGCCAGGGTGTCCGGGGTCATCAGGCCGCTGTGGGGATCGACGTCGGCGAACACCACCTCGGCGCCGACATAGCGGGCGCAGTTGGCGGTGGCCAGGAAGGTGACCGACGGGGCGATGCAGACGTCGCCCTCGCCGACCTCCAGGGCCAGCATGGCCAGGTGCAGGGTGGCGGTGCCGTTGGCGGCGGCGACGGCGTGCCCGGCCCCGACCTTCTCCTTGAACGCCTGCTCGAAGGCCTCGACGGTGGGGCCGGTGGTCAGAAAGTCGGCGCGCAGGGCCGCCGTCACCGCCGCCACGTCGTCGTCCTCGATGGTCTGACGGCCGTACGGCAGGAAGGGCGGCGCCCTCCCTCCAACGGACGAGCCCGACATCAGGCCTTCTCGGCGAGCATGGCGTTCAGTCCGTCCTCGCTGAGCCAGTCATCGTTGCTGTCGCTGCTGTAGCTGAAGCCCTCGGCCACGTCCTTGGCCGTCGCCTCGCCGCGGAACGGCGTGCGGGGATATTCGACGAAGGTCGGCTCGATCACGTAGCGGTCGGCGAGCTCGACGGTCGCGCGGGCGTCGTCGGCGCTGATCATCATCTCGTGCAGCTTCTCGCCCGGCCGGATGCCGACGATCTTCAGGCCGGCGGTCGGCGACATCGCCTTGACCAGGTCGGGCATGGTCATGGACGGGATCTTGGGCACGAAGATCTCGCCGCCGCGCATGATCTCCAGCGACGACAGCACGAACTCCACCCCCTGGTTCAGGGTGATCCAGAACCGGGTCATCCGGGCGTCGGTGACCGGCAGCTCGGTCGCGCCCTGGGCCAGCAGGCGCTTGTAGAGCGGCACGACGCTGCCGCGCGAGCCCACCACGTTGCCGTAGCGGACCACCGCGAAGCGGGTGCCGATGTCGCCCGACAGGTTGTTGGCCGCCACGAAGGTCTTGTCGGAGGCCAGCTTGGTGGCGCCATAGAGGTTGATCGGGTTGCAGGCCTTATCGGTCGACAGGGCCACCACCTGCTTGACGTGGTTGTTGAGGCTGGCCCAGACCACGTTCTCGGCCCCCAGCACGTTGGTGTGGATGCACTCCGACGGGTTGTATTCGGCGGCCGGCACCTGCTTGAGGGCGGCGGCGTGGATGACGATGTCGACGCCGCGCAGGGCCAGGGTCAGCCGCTCGCGGTCACGCACGTCGCCCAGGAAGAACCGCATCTTGCCGTAGGTCGCCTCGTCGAACTGCTCGCGCAGCTCCAGCTGCATGTCGCTCTGCTTCAATTCGTCGCGGGAATAGACGATCACCTTCCTCGGGTCCGAACGTCGCAGGACGGTCTCGATGAATCGGCGGCCGAACGAGCCGGTGCCGCCGGTCACCAGGATGACCTTGCCGTCCAGATCGAGGGTGTTCGGTGAAAAGCGCCCCAATTTCAGCCTCCTGAGCCTCCGCCGCCGTCAGGGCGCGCGAGACGAGTCATGGTTAACGTCCCTTTGTGCCCGCCAGACGTAAAGAGGACGTCAATCCCGTCGTGCCACAAGGGCCCATGCGCCGCGCCCTCGCCCTGCCCTTTCTGTCGCTGCTGGCCGCCGCCAGCCTGGCCGCCCCGCCCGCCTTCGCCGGTCACGGCAAGGAGGAGAAGACGGCGCCCGCCACCTATTTCGCCCTGCAACCCCTGACCGCCACCACGATCCGCCGCGACGGCCGCCGCGGGGTCATGACCCTGGAGACCGGGGTTCAGGCCCTGGATCCGGCCCTGATGGAGCGCGCCCAGCAGTCGGAACCCCGCCTGCGCGCCGCCTTCGCTCAGGTGCTGATGACCTACACCGCCGGCATGCCGCGCGGCGCGGCCCCGGACCTCAACTATCTGGGCTCGCGGATGCAGGACGCCGCCGACAAGGTGCTGGGCCGCAAGGGATCCAAGGTGCTGCTGGGCTCGGCGATGGTGAACTGACGGGCCTACTTCTTCCGTCGCTCGCGGAAGAACCCCCGCAGCAGGTCCGCGCTCTCCTCCGCCATCACCCCGCCCGTCACCTCCGGCCGCCAGTGGCAGGTGGGCTGGGCGAAGAACTTCGGGCCGTGGACCACCGCGCCGCCCTTGGGGTCCTCGGCCCCGAACACCACCCGGCCGATCCGCGCGTGGCTGATCGCCCCGGCGCACATGGCGCAGGGCTCCAGCGTCACCACCAGGGTCAGGTCGGTCAGGCGGTAGTTCTCAAGCCTGGCGGCCGCCAGTCGGATCGCTGCGATCTCGGCGTGGGCCGTCGGGTCGTGGGCGCCGATCGGACCGTTGCCGGCCCTGGCCAGGATCTCGCCGGTCGCCGGGTCGAGGATCACCGCGCCGACCGGCGTCTCGCCCGCCTCGGCGGCGGCCCGCGCCTCGTCCAGGGCCAGGGCCATGGCCGCCAGATCCCGGGCGTCTTGATCCTCGCCCTGATCGGTGCGCATTAGAAAACCGCCCATCGTGAGATGCGCCCAGCCCTTGAAGGACCGACGCCGTGACCGACAAATACCAGCCCCACCTGCATGACAACGCCATTCCGGGTCAAGACGATGACGGAGACGGCGCGCGGGTCGCCAAGATGCTGGCCCGGGCCGGCGTCGCCTCGCGACGTGCGGTCGAGCGGCTGATCGAGGACGGCCGGGTCGCCCTGAACGGCGAGGTCCTGACCACCCCGGCCATCCGGGTCCGCCCGGGCGACATCCTGACCGTCGACGGCAAGATGATCGATGAGCCCGAGGCCACGCGGGTGTTCCGCTATCACAAGCCCACCGGGCTGATGACCACCCACAACGACCCCAAGAACCGCCCGACGGTGTTCCAGGCCCTGCCGCGCGACCTGCCGCGCCTGATCTCGATCGGCCGCCTGGACCTCAACTCCGAGGGCCTGCTGCTGCTGACCAATGACGGCGCCCTGTCACGGGCCCTGGAGATGCCGAACAACGCCTGGGTGCGCCGCTATCGGGCCCGCGCCTTCGGCGACACGACCCAGGCCAAGCTGGACCGGCTGAAGGACGGCTGCACGGTCGAGGGTGTCCGTTACGGCCCAATCGAGGCCCGCCTGGACAAGGCCCAGGAAAAGGCCGGCGGCGGCAAGAACATCTGGATCACCCTGTCGCTGAGCGAAGGCAAGAACCGCGAAGTGCGGCGGGTGCTGGAATCCATCGGCCTGAAGGTCAACCGCCTGATCCGCCTGTCCTACGGCCCGTTCGCGCTGGGGACCCTGCTGCCGGGTCAGGTCGAGGAGGTCGGCCCGCGGGTGATCCGCGAGCTGCTGGAAGGCATCGTCGCCGAAGAGAACATGCCCAAGGGCGACAAGCCGCAGTTCATCGGGGTGGCCGATCCGCTGAAGGCGGTCGGCACGGCGGGCGGCGGCGACATGCAGCGCCGCGGCGTGCCCCGCACCAACAGGCTGGCCCAGGTCTCGATCATCACGCCCGAGGAAAAGGTCGAGGAAGAGAAATTCGTCCGCAAGCCAGGCTGGGCCAAGCCCAAGAAAAAGCCGGCTATCGCCGGCCGCGAACCGATTCGTCCGGCCAAGAAGTCGATCGAGAGTAAGATGATCGGCCCCAAGCCGCTGTCCTATCGCGACGCCGCCGCCAAGCGGGTCCGCGACAGGGAGTTGGCCGAGAAGAACGCCGCCGACAAGCGCGCCGCCCAGGGCAAGGCGGCCCGTCCGGCCAGGCCGGACGCTCAGGCGACGTCCAAGCCGAAGCCCGGCGCGCTACGGGCCAATGGCTACAAGCCGTTGACGGAAGGCCGGGCCAAGACGGGCGGCAAGCCCGGCGGGGCGCGTCCTGGCGGCAAGCCGAGCACCGTCAAGGCGGCGGGCGCAAGCAAGCCCGGCGAACCGGGCATGGTGTGGTCCAAGCCCGGCATGGCGAAGTCAGCCGGCGGCCGGCCGGAGGGCGCGAAGGGCGCGCCCCGCGCCGCCGGCAAGCCGGGCGGTCCGCGTCCAGGCGGTTCGGCCGCGCCGCGCGGCAAGCGTTAGCGAACGGACGGGGACAGGCACATGTGCCTGTCCCCGTCGGCGAGCTCCGGGTCGCGGGTCAGCCCCGCAACCCCCTCGCCAGGTTCCGCGTCCGCCGGATCACCGTGACCAGGCTTCCGGCCGCGATCACCACCAGGCCGCACAGCAGCACCACGCCGCGGCCGCGCCATTGCGGTTCGAACATCGAGACCAGGCAGAGCGCCGTCAGCGTCGCCATCCGCTGCTGCTTGGCCATCGGTCCGGAAAAGTCGGCGGGTTGCCCCAGGCCCCGGCCCAGCTCGCGGACATAGGCGGTCAGCACCGCCAGGACCGCCGCAATCCAGCCGACGGCGGCGGCGCCGTGGATCCCCGCCGACTGGACGCCATAGCCAGCCCCGGCCAGCAGCAGGACGTCGGCCGCCCGGTCGGGCAGCTCGTTCCAGATCGGCCCCGCCGACCCGCCCCGGCCATGCTCGACCGCCACCAGGCCGTCCAGCAGGTTGCACAGCAGCCGCGCCTGGATGCACGCGGCCGCCAGCAGGAACGCCGCCGCGCGCAGGAGCCAGCCGTCCAGCGCCCCGGCGGCCATGATCAGCGCCGCGCCCAGAGCCGCGAACGCGACGCCGGTGGCCGAGACGAGGTCCGGGTCGACCTTGGCCTCGGCCATGCGCCGGGCCATGCCGCGCGCGAAGGCGGCGTCACGAACCTTCAGCGGTCGGCGGTTGTCCAGGTCCTGGGTCATGGCGTCTCCTCCAAGGCGAGAACTAGGCTATAGCTAAACCCGTTCGCCGCCAGGGGCGTTGGCAGGAGCCGCATGGATATCGTCGCCGCCGTTCGAGCTTTCTTCGCCGCCCAGCCGCCGACCCTGCTGGTCGGCCTGGCCGGCGTGGTGGCCCTGCTGAGCGTGGCCGGGGCGATCGCCACCGTGCTCACCGCGCTGAAGCCGGACAGGGATTATCGCGAGTTGCGCCAGCGCATCGCCAGTTGGTGGGTGATGGTCGCCCTGCTGGCCGGGGCCCTGCTGCTGGGCTGGCAGGCCACGGTGCTGGCGTTCGCGCTGGTGTCGTTCATGGCCCTGCGCGAGTTCCTGTCCCTGGCCCCGATCCGCAAGGAAGACCGACCGGCCATCCTGGCCGCCTACCTGGCCCTGGTCGCCGCCTACGGCTTCATCGCCGCCGACAAGTACATGTTCTACCTGGTGTTCATCCCGGTCTGGGCTTTCCTGGGCCTGCCGTTCCTGATGGCCATGCTGGGCCAGACGCGGGGTTTCCTGACCACCGCCGCCACCTTCCACTGGGGCCTGGTCACCTGCGTCTACAATCTCGGCTTCGCCGCCTTCCTGATGCGGACGCCCGACAGCGACCGCCTGCCGGCGGGGGCGGCAGGGCTGGTGTTCTTCCTGCTGCTGGTCACCGAGTTCAACGACGTAGCCCAGTACGTGTTCGGCAAGCTGCTGGGCCGCCGCAAGATCGCGCCGACCGTCAGCCCGAACAAGACCTGGGAGGGGTTCCTCGGCGGCTGGCTGGCGACCGGCCTGCTGATCTGGTTCGCCGGACCGCTGTTCACGCCGCTGGCCGGCCATGGCCTGCTGGTGGTGGCCGTCGCCTTGCCGCTGGCCGGTTTCGCCGGCGACGTGACGATGAGCGCGGTCAAGCGCGACATCGGGGTCAAGGACACCTCGCACGCCATCCCCGGCCACGGCGGGGTGCTGGACCGCGCCGACAGCCTGACCTTCACCGCCCCGCTCTATTTCCACCTGCTGGCGCTGTTCGCGCTCGGCAAGTTCTGACCATGGGCTGGCTGCGCTTCCTGCTTCTGGTGCTGGTGGCCCGGCCCCTGGCGCTGTTCCTGACCGGGGCCGACGTCACCGGCCGCGAGCGCCTGCCGCTGAAGGGCCCGGCCATTGTCGCGGCCAACCATTCCAGCCATGTCGACACCCTGCTGCTACTGGCCATCTTTCCCTCTCGCGCCGTGGCCCGGGTGCGGCCCGTGGCGGCGGCCGACTATTTCCTTCGCGACCCGGTGATCGGCTGGTTCTCGCGCCATGTGATCGGCATCGTGCCGGTGGCCCGGCTGAAAGCGGGCTCGGGCGAGGACGTCCTGGCGCCCGCCCGCGCGGCCCTGGCGGCCGGCGACATCGTGGTGGTGTTTCCCGAAGGCACCCGCGGCGACGGCGACCAGCTGGGCCAGCTGAAGGGCGGGGTGGCGCGCCTGGCCGAGGCCTTCCCCGAGGCGCCGGTGACGCCGGTCTGGATCCAAGGCGCCGGCCGCGTCCTGCCCAAGGGCGAAGCCATTCCCGCGCCGCTGAACTGCGCGGTGCTGGTCGGCGAGCCGCTGGACTGGGAAGGCGACCGTCCCGCCTTCATGGCCCGGCTGCGGGCGGCCCTGCTGGCCTTGAAGGACCAGGCGCCGCCCCTGCGGTGGTCCTAAGAGTTCAGGTGATCGCCAGCCGCGTCCAGCGCCGCAGCGGGGCCCAGCGGGCCACGATCTCGGCCAGGGCGACATAGCCGGCCAGCATCAGCGGCGCGATGACCAGGGTCTCGGGCGGGAAGCCGTGCGGCGGGTCGGGCTTCAGCGACATGGGCTGGATGAACAACAGGATCAGGATGTTGTTGGCCGCGTGGGCCCCGACGGCGAACTCGACGCCGCCCAGCCGCAGGGTCATCCAGGCCAGCCCCACCCCCATGGCCAGCCGCACCAGGAAGGCGTCGAGATTGGGATCGAAGTGGATCGCCGAGAACAGCAGGCCGCTCAGCACCAGCACCACGCGCGGATCAGGGAACCAGGCGCCGACGATCTTGATCAGCCAGCCGCGAAAGACCAGCTCCTCGGCGGCCGCGGCGATGACCAGCAGGGACACGGTCAGGGCGACATAGGCCAGGCGTCCGCCGAGGTCCGGGCTGACGGCCAGCAACGGCGCGCCATGCGCCTTGGGGTCCAGCGCCGCCGAGGCCAGCAGCAACGGCCCGATCGTCAGGGCGAACAGGCCCAGGCCCAGCAGCAGCAGCCGCCAGCTGAAGCGCGGGGCGGCGGTGAAGTAGGAGGCCAGCCGGCGGTCGTGCAGCATGGCGGCGACGCCGACGAAGGCCAGGGCCATGCCGCCGTTGACGAAGGCCAGCAGGCTGATCACGAAGGCGATCTGAGTCAGGCCGGCCGGCGTCTGGCCGCCGCCGATCACCACCATCAGCCGCTCGGCGGACCCGACCCCGCCGCCGCCGATCGCGAAGGCCACGAACACCGCGGCGCCGCAGATCACCGCGGCCAGAAGGGCGGCGACCACGCCGACGACCAGGGTCAGCAGCAGCGGAACCACGCGCCGGTCGGCCGGCGTCAAGTCGTCCAGAAACGGCGACTGTCGAAGCTCTGCTAGCACCACTGTTTTCGATCCCGAGCCCGCTTCATCGCTAGGCGTTCGCCGCGCGCGACGCAAGCGGCGCGACACGCGACTTGCCGCGACAGCCGACGCGCGGCACACATCGGGGCGCAAACAGGCGGGACAGGAAGCGGGGCGCCTCATGACCGACATCACCGACAAGGAGGCGCAGCACCTGCATCGCCTGATCCTGTTCTCGGACGCGGTGTTCGCGATCGCCATCACCCTGCTGGCCATCGAGATCCATCCGCCCGAGCACTGGCATGGCGTGGCCGACCTGTTCGGCCAGATGCAGCATAAGCTGATGGCCTACGCCGTCAGCTTCGCGGTTGTCGGCATCTACTGGATCAGCCATCGCCGGACCTATTCACGCCTGCGCAAGGCCAACGGCGTTCTGGACATCCTGAACCTGGCCATGCTGGGCCTGTTGGCCCTGCTGCCGCTTGCCACTGAACTGCTTTGGGAAAGCGGTTCGGCGGCGGCGGCTCTGGTCTATGTGGGCCTGGTGACCGCCATCGGCCTGGCCCACGCCGTGGCCTGGGGGTACGCCGCCCTCCTCGGCGGCCTCGCGGAGCCGATGCCGACGGTCGAGAAGATCTACGTGCTGCTGCGCGTGGCGCTGCTGCCCGGACTGATGTGCGGCCTGACCTTCCTCAGCATCATCACCCGCACGCCGTGGGGCTGGCTGGGCATCGCCCTGGTCCTCGGCGCGCTGTTCCTCGTCAACCGCCTGCTGGTCGGGAGCGGCAAGCTCTCGGCCGCCCAGATCGCCGAGGACTGACCCCTTGCGCATCGTCTCGGGCCGGTATCGCGGCAAGGCCATCGTCACGCCGCCGGGCGCCACCACCCGTCCCACCTCCGACCGGGCCCGGCAGGCGGTGTTCAACATCCTTGAGCACGCCGCCTGGGCCCCCGCGCTGCACGGGGCCCGCGTCATCGACCTGTTCGCCGGCTCCGGGGCCCTGGGCCTGGAGGCGATGTCGCGCGGGGCCGCCTTCTGCCTGTTCGTCGAGACCGACGACGCCGCCCGCGGGGCCATCCGCGAGAACATGGAGGCCTTCGGCCTGTTCGGCCAGGCTCGCGTGCACCGGCGCGACGCCACCGACCCAGGCCCGCGCCCCGGCAGCGTCGGCGCGCCGTTCGACATCGCCTTCCTCGACCCGCCCTACGCCAAGGGCATGGGCGAGAAGGCCCTGGCGCAGCTGGTCGCCGGCGACTGGCTAGCCCCCGGCGCCATCGTGATGTTCGAGCGCGGCCGCGACGAGCCCGATCCCGCCCCGGCCGGTTTCGAACAGCTCGACGCGCGCGACTATGGCGCCGCGCGCGTCTTCTTCTTCCGGCTGGCCTGACCCCGGACGTCCGGCTACCAGCCTCGCGCGGTCACCCGGTTGTCAACCTGCGAACGCAGGTTCACCGCGCCTTCCCGCGTGATGCGGTAGGGGCCGCCGCCGGAGCTGGCGATGAAGCGCCGTCGCTTGAGGGCCTTGAAGACCGCCAGGGTGCAGTCGCTCAGGCGCCAGCCCTCGCCGGTGATGCAATCGGCGCCGACGATGCGGCCGCGGTCGTCGCGCAGGAGTTCGATGCGGGCGCCCTGCGCCAACGCGTGCAGCGTGCGTTGCTGCGGTTTGGAGATGTTCAAGGAAGAGGTCCGAAGATCGAGGCGTGGGAACGCGCGTCAGAGCCTCCTTCGGAGGCTCGCCCTCAAAGATTTGGACGTGATGAAGTCACGTCCGGGCGGGACACGCGGACGGAGCAGGGCCTGATCAGCTGTCGAACGGGAGGTTCGGAGCCTTAGGCCCGGACCTCGAACACAATCAGAGACATGAACCACACGGGGCTTCGGATGGGGGCCATCCTAGCGCATTCCCGAATTCCGTCATCCCCTCGGGGCGTCCCTCTTCCCTACTTCTTCTTGACCTTGGCCGGCGTGGTCTGGGCCACCTTGACCGGGGCGCCGTCGCGGCGAGCTTCGGCGACCAGGCTGGCGCAGTCGGCGTCCTTGGCCTCGCCGCCGGTGACGAACGGCAGGATGGCGGCCAAGGGCGAGACCAGGCTGCCCAAGGCCGCGGCCAGCCCGCCCTGGGCCACCGCGCCGCCGGCCTCCAACCCGACCTTCGGGGTCATGAACGGACCCTTGATGGTGATCGGGATGAACAGCCTCACCAGGCGCGGCTTCTTGCTGTCGCCCTCGATCTTGAGGTCCAGGCGTTCGGTCTGGAGATCGATGGTCCCCTTGCCCTTTGCCAGGACCACGCCGGTGTCGGCGACGATCTGGTTGGACGTCATGACCCCGTCCTTGACGCTGAAGTCGGCCACGGCGCAGCGGACGCTGGTCTCGCGATTGTCCTTGCTCAGCAGCAGGATCAGGCCCTTGGAGGCGTTGACGCCCAGCAGCTCGGCGAACGCCTGGCGGATCTCGCCCCGCGGCGACACGACCGTCACCTGGCCGTTGGCCGACGAGGCGGCGCGGTGCACCGAATTGCCGTAGCCGGTCAGCTTGGCCCGCGCCATCACCCCGCCTTCGATGGCTGGCTTGCCGCCGCTCTGGATCGGGATGAAGTCCTCCAACTTGGCGTTGGTCAGGCGCATGTCGAGGTCGGTGCGCGGCACCTTCGGATTGGCGTCCAGCCGCACCTTGCCGGCCAGATCGCCGCGCGAGAAGGTGAAGGCCAGCGGGTCCATGGTCAGCACGCCCTTCTCCAGCGTCAGGTCGAGCCGGACCTTCTGGAGCGGCAGGTTGGGCGCGTTGACCGCCAGGGCGCGGTACTTGACCTTGGCGTCCATGGCCTTGACCCGATCGACCTGCAGGGTGGCGTCGGGCAGCAGGCGGCGAGTGGCGTCGCGTTGGGCGGCCTCGACCTTCTGGCCGGCCGAAGCGGTCTCGCCGCGGCCCGTGGCCGGCGCCGCGCCGACCAGGCTGCCCAGGTCGTCGAAGTCCAGACGCCGCGATTTCAGGTCGGCCTCCAGATACGGCCGCTCGCGCCCCATCAGCACGAACAGGTCGCCCGAGACGTCGCTGTCGCCGACCCGGCCGCTCAACCTGTTGAAGTCGAAGCGCTCGCCCTTGCGGGTCAGGTGGCCGCTGATCCGGTAGGGCGGGGTGTTGGGCAGGGCCAGGCCGGTCAGGGCGTAGAGGCGGTTCAGGTCGGCGCCCGAGACGGTCAGCTGCGTCTCGAACAGGCCCAGGTTGAACGGCTTGGTGATGTCGCCCTTGGCCGTGACATGGGTGGAACCGGCGTCGACCCGCGCATCGAACGGATAGGGCCGGTTGGGCGAAATGTTCAGCAGCGGGCCGCCGGTGACCAGGGCGGTGAACGGCGAGCGGTTCAGCTGGCCCCTGCCCTCCAGCACGAACTTGCCGCGTCCGTCGCTGCTGGCGTGCTCGTTGGAGCTGACCGTGCCCAGGAAGAAGATGTCGCGCTGCTGGTCCGCGTAGCGCAGCTGGCCGTCATTGATGATGAAGTGCTGGATGGCCGGCAGCTTCAGCGGCTTCCGGGGGGCGTTGGGATCGCCGAACGTCCAGTTGGCCCGGCCCGAGGCCTCGCGCAGCAGGCGCACGTCGGGACGGTCGACCGCCAGCAGCGGCAGGATCACGTCGCCCTTCAGCAGGGGCAGCAGCTTGATCTGCACCGCGATGCGGTCGACCTTGGCCATCGGCGCGCCGGCGGGGGAGCCCTTGGGATCGGCCTTGGCCGCCCAGTCCGGCTGGGCGATGCGGACGCCCAGGGCCTCGGCCTTGGGCGAGAACGACCAGGGGTGGACGCGCAGGTCGCCGGTGATCACCACCTCGCGATTCAGCCTGGCCGAGGCGAAGCGTCCCAGCGGGCCGCGAAACCAGTTCCAGTCGAAGATCACCAGGAAGGCGACGATCGCCGCTGTCAGCAGGATCGCCCCGATCATCCCCCACCGGGCGCGCGGCGGCAGGCCGCGCAGGCGGGCGGCCAGGCTGGGCGGCGGATTGGGGGCGAGCGTCGTCAGGGTGGAACCTCCTACCCGTTCACAACGCGCGGAAAGGGTCCTTCTGTTCCGAGACCGCCCAACCTCCGACGGATCTAATAGACCAGCCTCACGACGCCGATGCCTGTCGCGGCCAGCAGAAAGACGACGATCGCCACGATCTCGTGGGTCTTGAAGAGCGGTTTGCCCCGTGTGCGCATGATGAAAATCCCCCGTCCCGGATTGAAGCGTGCGGCCCCGCCGTACGCAACCCCCGGGCCAACCCGGATCGTCAGGGCAGCTTGCCTGGCCAGACCAGGAAGCCGTCGGCGTCGCGGCCGGCGGCGCGGTAGGTCGGATAGGGGTCGGGGTAGCGGCCCCCCCCGTCGGCGCCGGCGTCGTAGGCCGGATGGGCCGGCGCGGGGCGCCAGCCGCCGTAGCGATCGCCCTGCAGCAGGCCGTCCCAGGCCGGGCCGTACGCCGCCGGGCCGGCCACCACGTCCAGCGGCCGGCGGTCGTCGCCCCAGCGGTCGAAGTCGCTCATGCCGGCGTGGGCCTCGCACTCGACGCGGTCCCAGCGATAGGCGCCGCCGGGACCGGTGACCCGCCGCGTGACGCACTCGCCCGGCCAGGCCTGGGCCGAGGCGGCGGTTCCCAGGCCGCCCACGGCGATGGCGAGCGCGAGCGACGGGAGCAGGCGGCGGATCATGGCGAACACTCCAGAAGGTTAACAAACCAGAGCCCCGACCCGCTTTCGCCCCTTTTCGCCTTCGAGGCGAGCGTGGCCTTGAAGATTCCTCACCGGATTGCCACGGTCGCGCCGGCCGCCTAGCGTGACATCAAACAGATGTTTGAGGCGCGGATGGCGATCGAGGCGGTGATCTGGGATTTCGGCGGGGTGTTCACCACTTCGCCGTTCGAGGCCTTCCGGCGGTTCGAGGCTCAGCGCGGCCTGCCGGCCGACTTCATCCGCCGGGTCAACGCCGCCGACCCCGACGCCAACGCCTGGGCGCTGTTCGAGCGCAACGAAATCGACGTGGCGGCCTTCGACGCCATGTTCCTGGAGGAGGCGACGCGTCTGGGCCATCCGCTGCGTGGGGCCGAGGTGCTGCCGCTGCTGTCGGGCGACGTGCGGCCCCGCGTGGTGGCGGCGCTGGACGCCTGCAAGGCGCGGTTCAAGGTCGGCTGCATCACCAACAATGTCGCGACGGGGCACGGGACAGGCATGGCCGGCTCGGCCGAAAAGGCCCAGGCCGTCGCCGCGATCTTCGCCCGGTTCGACGCGGTGATCGAAAGCTCCAAGGCCGGAGTCCGCAAGCCCGATCCGCGCATCTACCAGATGATGTGCGATCTGCTGGCCGTGGCGCCCGAGCGATGCGTCTATCTCGACGACCTGGGGGTCAACTGCAAGCCGGCGGCGGCTCTGGGCATGACCGCCATCAAGGTCACCACCGAGGACCAGGCGCTGGAGGACCTTGCGGCCGCGACCGGTTTGGCGTTCTGACTGGGAAAAGTCCGTTCGCAGGAGCCGCCATGTCCCGTCCCGCCAAGATCGGCGCCGCCGCCGCACTTTCCCAGCTGGAAGGCTGGGCCGCCGTGTCCGAGAAGGACGCCATCGGCAAGACCTTCCGGTTCGCCGACTTCAACGCCGCCTTCGGCTTCATGACCCGCGTGGCCCTGATGGCCGACAAACTGGACCATCATCCCGAATGGTTCAACGTCTACAACCGCGTCGAGGTGGTGCTGACCACCCACGACGCCGACGGGGTCAGCGACCTGGACGTGACGATGGCGCGGTTCATGGATTCGGTCGCGGGCTGATCCTGAAGATCCTCCCCCACTGGGGAGGATCGAGGCGGCCGGCGCCGCGCCGTTTTCCCCTTCCGCCCGCCGCCCTTCCGGTTCAAACTATCGTTTGAATTATAATCGGGAGGACGCCGAAGATGGCGCAGAGCACGGGCCGGGTCGCCGGCAAGAAGGCCTTCATCACCGGCGGGGCCCAGGGGCTGGGCGCGGCCGCCGCGCGGTTGCTGGCCAAGGAAGGCGCCCAGGTCAGCCTGGCCGACATCAACTTCGCCGGAGCCCGGGCGGTGGCGGACGAGATCAACGCCGCCCACGGGGCGGGCACGGCCTTCGCCTTCGAACTGGACGTCACCCGGGAGGACCAGTGGATCGAGGCCCTGGAGAAAGCCGACGCGGCCATGGGGGGGATCTCGGTGCTGCTCAACAACGCCGGGGTGGCCGGCGATAAGCCGCTGGAGCAGATGGAGTTCGACCTCTGGAAGAAGATCATGTCGATCAATGTCGACAGCGTCTTCCTGGGGGCCAAGCATGCCCTGAAATACATGCGCGCCCATCAGCCGGGCTCGATCATCAACATCAGCTCGATCGCCGGCCTGATCGCCAACCACAATTCGCCGGCCTACAACGCCTCCAAGGCGGGGGTCTGGCTGCTGAGCAAGAACATCGCCCTGTACTGCGCCAAGATGGGGCTGGATATCCGCTCCAACTCGATCCACCCGACCTTCATCGACACCCCGATCCTCGACCCGCTCAGCCAGCGCCTGGGCAAGGAAGAGGCTCACGCCAAGCTGGGCCGGCAGATCCCGCTGGGCCATATCGGCGAGCCGAACGACATCGCCAACGCCGTGCTCTACCTGGCCAGCGACGAGAGCAAGTTCATGACCGGCGCCGAACTGAAGCTGGACGGCGGCATCTCGGCAATGTGACCGCGTAAAGTTGGCGATGTGACCGCGTAAAGTTAAAGGGCGGGCCGGGGAGGAAACTACTCGGCCGCCACCGCTTCCGGCGCCGGAGCCTTCGTCCCCATCGGCCGCAGGTCCAGGTCGTGGAACAGCTTGCTGTCCTCGTCCTGGCCGGGCAGGGGGGTGGTCAGCAGCTTGCCGCCGACGAAGACGGAGTTGGCGCCGGCCAGGAAGCACAGGGCCTGCAGCTCGCGGCTCATCTCGTCGCGACCGGCCGACAGGCGGACCATCGAGCGCGGGCAGACGATGCGGGCCACGGCGATGGTGCGCACGAACTCGATGGCGTCGATGGCCGTGGTCCCGTCGGCCAGCACCTTGTCGCCCAGGGGCGT